>JBHENR010000192.1:0-15843 GCA_046262555.1 Gemmatimonadota bacterium
GGCGGGAACCGCCATCGCCGCCAGGAGCGTCGCGCCCCGGATCCGCCTCTTCGGCGCCGAGCCGACCGCCGGCGACGACACGGTGCAGTCGCTGGCGGCCGGGCGGCGGATCGCCATCCCCCCGCCGGACACCATCGCCGATGGGGCGCGCACCGAATCTCCCGGTGCGCTCACGTTTCCCATTCTCCAGCGCGATGTCGAGGCGGTGGTGCGCCTGCCGGACGAGGCTCTCGTGCGGACGATGGCGGACCTGCTGGGGACGATGAAGCTGCTGGTCGAGCCGACCGGTGCGCTGGCCGCCGCCGCCGCGTTCGAGGGACTGCTGCCGCCGGACGTGCGCCGCGTGGGGATCATCCTCTCCGGCGGCAACGTGGATCTGGAGACGCTGGCGGCGCTGCTGGCGGGCGTCAGCCGCTGAGGCGACCGATCAGGTCGTAGAGCGGGGCGGTGCAGCAGGGGCGTTCTGCATGTCGCGGAACTCGACCGGCACCCCTCCGGAGAGGCGCTCGCCGAGGAATTTCGCATCCCAGTTGGTGAGTCGGATGCAGCCCGACGAGGTGGCGTAGCCGATCGCCGCCGGCTCGCGCGTCCCGTGAATGCCGTAGTGCGCCTTCGACAACTTGATCCAGACGAGGCCCACCGGGCTGTTGGGTCCGGGGGGGAGCTGTACGTTGGGCTTGGTCGTGTCGGCCCCGGCCAGCAGCGCCGGCTGGTAGTGGAACCAGGGGTTGGGCGTAATCGAGACCACCTTGAAGTCCCCGCTTGGGGACGGATCGTACTGCGAGCCCAGGGTGGCCGGGAAGTGGTAGACGATTTTCCCCGCGGCATCGAGCGCATGCAGGTAATGGCCCTGGTCCGAGATCACGAGTTGGGCGATGGGCGCTTCCGCCCCCCGCGCCGCCGTCCGCGACCCGTCCAGCGGGGAGACGGCCGGCGCGCGCAGCGTATCACCCGCCATCAAGGCGTCAAGCGAAGCGCCGGGGTTGAGCTCCGCCAGGACGGCGGGAGTGGTATGAAACCGCTCCGCCAGCTTCTCGGTCAGCGAAGCGTAACAGAGGCACTTGAGCTTTCCCTGCGCATAGACGTCGGCGGGCAATGGGGCGAACGGGCCTTCAACATCCTCGGCTGACAGCTCGTGCGTGGCGACAAAGGCGTCCGGCTGGTCGGCCAGGCCGGCCAGTTCCGCCAGCCGCGTATAGGTGAGGGAGTCCACCCCGCCGGTGGCGGGCAGCCCCTCGTTCTGCTGCAGCCAGAAGACCGCCTTCTCGGTGTTCTTCCCCCAGCGACCGTCGATCACACCGGGAGAGAAGCCCGCGTGATCGAGCAGGACCTGGACGTAGAGCACGGAGGGACCCTCCACATTGCCACGGAGCGGCAGCGTGATGGGGGGCGCGGTTGCGGTGGCGGAATCCGCGGCCACTTCGCCGATGTCCGCGAAGCTCTCCAGCTCGCCCGCGGCCTCAGCGTCACGAACCATCCGGGCGATGGCGCTGTCGAGCTTGACGACGGCAACCGAGTCCACTTCGGCGACGTCGCGCCAGGAGGTGTCGAGCCGGCCGCGCTCGAGGTCTTCCATCGAAAAGGTGTCGTCCATCCAGTACGGGATGTCATCGACCGGATCGGTCGAGTCCTCGAGCCGGATCGTCGTCCGCTCGGCGTCGTCGGCCGGCGAGCAGGCGGACAGCGCAAGGAATGCGACCAGGGAGACACTGGGGGCGAATCGACCAAGGTGCATGGCGAGCAATCTACCCCCCACATATCCTCTGCGGCAATGAACCCTCGATCCCGGGCGGCGGTCGCCGTTCTGCGCCGCAGTGCCTGCCTCGCACTGTTGCTGTTGGGAGCGCCCGTTCCCGCGCGCGGCCAGCACTCGTCCCCGCCGAGCCGGCCGCCAGACGGCTTGCTCGAGCGGCCCGACCTGCAGGAGATCGTCAATGCCCAGGTCCGGCGCGATGGCGCGGCGCTCACCGGCTGGCTCGCCGACGTGGATCCGGTCGTGCGCGCCCGGGCGGCGTTCGCGCTCGCCTCGGTGCAGGACCCCGCCGCGGTGCCGCCGCTCCTGGCCACCCTTGGCGATCCCGACCCGGCGGTCCGGGCCGACGCCGCATTCGCCCTCGGCCAGACCGCCGACTCGCTGGCGGCCCCGGCACTGCTCGCCGCCTTCACCCGGGATACAAATATCATTGTACGCTCCGCGCTGCTGGAGGCATTGGGGAAGACCGGGGGGTCCGCCGCCCTCGCCGCGGTGGCGGCGCTGGAGCTTGGGCCCGGGGAGCGCGGCGCCCACGCGCTGGCGCTCGGCCGATTCGGCCTGCGCGGCCTCCACGATCCGGCGGCCGTCGCCCGCCTGGCGACCTACCTGACCCTCATCACCGGCGATCCGAGCGAGGCGCGGCTCGGCGAGCAGGCGGCGTACTATTTCGGCCGCGTCCGGGATACGACCGCCTGGGCGACGGTCGCCGACACGCTGCGGCGGGCGCTCGACGCCGAACCCCTGATGGCTGGCGCGCCCGACGCGCCGAGCCCGGCGCTCCACCTGATTCCCGCCCTGGCGCGGCTCAACGCGCCCGGCGACACCCCGCTCTTCCTGGGCGCCCTGACGAATGGCGCCGACTGGCGAGTGCGGGTCCAGGCCGTGCGCGCACTGGCGCGCCGCACCGCCGAGGACGCCGCCCGCGCCGCGCTCCTCGAGGCGCTGGACGACACCTCGCTCCACGTGGCGGTCGAGGCGGCCACGGTGCTGGCCACGGCGGATTCCCTGGCGGCCGACGCGGTCAGCGCGATCGCGGCGATGGTGACCCGGAACACGCACCCCTGGCAGGTGACGACGGCGCTCCTCCCGGCGCTGGTCCGCTCCGGCGAGCCGGGCCTGGCGCTGCTCTGGATCACGATGCTCGATCGCCCCGAGCCGCCCAATGGCCGGGCGCGCGCGCGCGCCCTCACGGCGCTGGGGTTCGGCGACGACCGGCCGGGATTCCTCGTGCTGGAGGAGCAGGCCGACGACGCCGACCCGCAGATCGCCGCCGCCGCGATCACGGCGCTGGCCGCGCGCTGGAGCCGCGGAGCGGTGTCCGAGGAGGCGACGGTCGAACGGTATTACGCGGTGTTCTCCGCCGCGCTGTCCGGGCGCGATCTGGCGACGGCTTCGGCCGCCGCGCCCGTCCTCGCCGACACGCTGTTCCGCTCCCACGGCGGCCTGGCGCTCCTGGCGGAGACGTACCGTCAGATGCGTGCCCCGAACGACATCGAGCCGATGGTTGAGATCCTGACGGCGCTCGGCGCCAGCGGCGATCACTCCGTTCGGCCCACTCTGGACGCCGCGCTGGCGCACCCCCAGCCGGTGTTGCGCGGTGCCGCGGCCGCGGCGCTGACGAAGCTCACCGGGGAACCGGTGACGGCGCCGCCGGCCGCGAGCCCGCCGGAGCGGACGGTGGCCTGGCCGTTCCTCCAGCGCCTGGGCCCGCGCCCGCAGATCGTTCTCGAGACCCCCCGCGGCCGGATCGTGATCGGCCTCGAGGTGGAGCAGGCCCCGCTCACCGCGCAGACCCTGCTCCAGTTCGCCGAGGGGGGGCGCTATGACGAGGTGCCGTTCCACCGGGTGGTGGCCAATTTCGTGGTCCAGGGGGGCGACTTCGAGCGCGGCGACGGCTACGGGGGACCGGGCTTCGCCATCGCCAGCGAGTTTACCCGGATCCCGTATCGCCGCGGGGCGGCCGGCATGGCGAGCGCGGGGAAGGACACCGAGGGCTCGCAATATTTCTTCACCCACTCGATGCAGCCCCACCTCGATGGCCGCTATACCGCCTTCGGAGCCGTGGTCGAGGGGCTCGACGTGATGGACGCGATCGTCGAGGGCGACCGGGTCACCCGCGCCACCGCGATCCCCACGCCGTACGAACCCCCCCGCTGACGGGGTTTCCCCGCCAGCCTCATCTGGACTCGGTTCCCCCAAAGCCGAAGAACCCCCGAATCCGGGACAGGATCTGGCCCCGCGTCTCCTCGGTGGCGCCCGCTGCCGCTTCGTGCAGGGCGGCATGGGTCTGCTCGAGCTCGCGCTGGCGCCGGGCCAGCGTGTCGGAGAGCCGTTCGGCCAGCTCCGGATTGTGCTCGAGTGTGGCGCGGAAGGCGCCCCGGTCGATCACGAAGAATCGCGCCGCCTGGCGCGTGACGACCGTCGCCGACCGTTCCGCCCCGGTCAGGAGCGCCATCTCGCCCAGCACCGCCGGAGGCGTGAGCTCCGCCAGCCGTTCGGTTCGGCCGTCCACCTCGACGACGACCTCGACCATGCCCTCATCGAGGACGTAGAGGGAGTCTCCCGCGGCGCCCTGTTGAAGCACCGTCTCGCCGGCGAAGAAGTGGACCACCCGCGCGCGCGTCGCCAGCGCCCGCACCTCCTCATCGGCCAGCGGCTCGAAGATCTCGCTCTGCCGGAGGCGGCCGTAGATCCGCGCGTCGTCAGCCTGGGCCTCGGCCCGCTCCGTCTCGGACGTCACCTCGTGGAGGTAGACATTGCGGATGGGAAAGGGGATCTCGATCCCGTGCCGGCTGAAGGCATACCAGATGCGGGTCATGAAGTCGTCGGAGATGTCCTCCAGGTCGGCGTAGTCCTTGATCCAGTACTTCACCTGGTAGTTCACCGCGAAGTCGCCAAACCCGTAGGTACGGATGTCCACCTTGGGATGCAGCAGAATGCCGGGCGTCTGATCCGACGACTCCTGGATTGCCGCGATGACGCTGGCCGGGGTGTGCCGGTAATGGGCGCCGACGATGGCGAGCACCGCATGGACCCGCGTCGGGGCGCTGTAATTGATGACGATGTCCTTGCTGATCTGGGAGTTCGGGATGATGACCAGGTCGTTGCTGCGGGTCTGGAGCTTGGTCGCCCGCCAGGAGATGTCGGTGACGATGCCTTCGCGCTCGCCGAACCGGACCCAGTCGCCCACGTTGAACGACCGCTCCGTCTGGAGCGCCAGCCCGCTGAAGACGTTGCCGAGCGTATCCTGGAGCGCCAGACCGATCACGATCGAGATGATGGCCGAGGTGCCGAGCAGGCCGGTGATGTCGAGGTCGGTGCGATAGGTGAGGATGAACAGGATCCCGAAGAAGAACAGCGCGATGAGCGCCACGTCGCGCAGGATATTGGGGATCTCGACGCGCAGCTTGCGGACCATCAGGAAATCCACCACCAGCATCGCCAGCGTCAGCAGGAACGCCAGCAGGCCGGTGGAGAGGACGATCACGCTGAGCGCCTGGAAGGCCGGGTTCGGCACCAGGCCGGGAACGGTGGCATCGGAACCCGGAACCGCGACGAAGCCGGACGTGCGGGGCGGCACCCACCCGAGGGCGATGCGCAGGACGACGAACAGGGCCAGCAGCGCCACGACGAAGAGCGCCCGCTGCCGCAGATGGCGGTCGTGGCTCCGCCCGTGCACGATGAGGATGAGGAGCGCGAGCAGCCCGACGATGGCGTACAGCAGGCCGGAGCCGGTCAGCAGCTGATCGAAAAAGGGGATGGTTTCCACGAACTCCATCATAATCGGTTCGGCCGGGAAACGGAAACTCGGCGGCCGATTATATTCCCCGACGGACGGTGCGGTGGGGGCATAGCTCAGTTGGGAGAGCAGTTGCTTTGCAAGCAACAGGTCACCGGTTCGAGCCCGGTTGCCTCCACCACATCCAGCGACTACTCATGGGGCGCGTTCCCCACTCATTCTGCAGCCATCCTGGAGGTCTCCGTGCGCATCGCGACTCTCACGTTCCTCGCGATCCTGACCGCGGCGCCGCTCCGCGGGCAGACGCCACCCACGATCTTCAACACCACGCTCGGCGAGACCAGCGCTCTGGTACCCGAGATCTCGACCGCCGAGATCCGCGTCATCGTCGCGGAACACAGCGCGCTCGTCCTCGACGTCCGGCCGCATAGGGAATGGGCGACGAGCCACATCCCGGCTGCGCTCAACGTCGCCCCCAAGCCCGGCGTGCCGATATCGCTCTACACGGGCGACGTCGCCGACATCGAGCGCCTCGCTGGCGGGGACAAAGCGCGCGCGGTCGTCCTCTACTGCAACGGGCCTTTCTGCGGCAAGGCGAAGCGGGTGGCGGCCGATCTCGTCGCCGCGGGTTGGACTCGCGTGAGTCGCTACCAGTTGGGGATCCCGGTCTGGCGCGCGCTCGGCGGCGTCACCGTGATCGAGCCCGACGGCGCGCGATACGTGCGCGCCGACGATCGGACCGCGGTATGGATCGACGCGCGCGAGCCCGACGCCTTCGGCGCCGGCAGCCTCGCGGGGACGCGCAACATCCCGCGCAGCCAGGTGCTCGAGGGCAAGGACGTGGGCGAAATCAAGGCGGCCAAGGACGACGGCCGCCTTCCGATGGAGGATCACAACGCCCGCATCATCGTGTTCGGGGACGACGCCGAGCAGGCGCGAACCGTCGCCGAGGCGATCGCCCGCGAGGCGTTCCACAACGTCGCGTACTTCGAGGGCGGTTACGCGGGGCTCGCCGGGGCGTTGGGCGAATATCCGACGGGACGCTGACGACTTTCCTTCCATGGGGGCTCAGATGCTTCGATCGACTCTGACGGTTTGGGTGGCGCTTTTCCTCCTGGGCGGGACGCCGCTGGCGGCGCAGGACCACGAGCACGGCGCGACCGGCGGGGAACAGCTGGGGCGGGTCGTCTTTCCCGTCTCCTGCGCGGAGGACGTGCAGCCGGAGTTCGAGCGCGCCGTCGCCATGCTCCACTCGTTCTGGTTCGAGCAGGCGCAGGCCGCGTTCGAGCAGGTCGCCGCGTCGGACCCGCAGTGCGCGATGGCGCACTGGGGTCTCGCCATGACGCTGCTCGGGAACCCGATGGCGCGGATATCCCCGTCGCCGGAACGGCTCCAGGCCGCCGCCGACGCGGCCGAGCGGGCGGGATCTCTCGCGGGGACCGCCACGCAGCGCGAGCGGGGCTACGTGGACGCCGTGCTCGCGCTGTACCGCGAGCATGCGTCGCTCGACCATGCCACCCGCATGCGGCGGCACGAAGCGGCGTTGCAGGCGCTCCACGAGCGCTACCCCGAGGATGCGGAGGCCGCGGTGTTCTATGCGCGGGCCGTGGTCGCGAACGCCCCGCCCGAGGACCTGGCATTCGAGCGGCAGATGGTCGGCGTCGGGATCATGGAGCCGCTCTTCCTGGCGCAGCCCGACCATCCTGGCCTGGCTCACTACCTGATCCATGCCTACGACGCGCCGCCGATCGCCGGGCAGGGGCTGCAGGCCGCGCGCCGGTATGCCGCGATCGCCCCGTCAGCACCGCACGCGCTCCACATGCCGTCCCACATCTTCACCCGGCTCGGCTACTGGCAGGAGTCGATCGACACCAATCGGCGGTCGGCCGACGCCCAGGAGAATCCCGACACCGCCGTCCACCCGCTGGACTACATGGTGTATGCCTACCTCCAGCTGGGCCAGGACGAGGAAGCCGAGCGGGTGGTGGAGCGCACGGTCCAGGTACCGGATCAATTCTACCAGGGCGTCCTCGGCTACAACTTCACCGCCATGCCGGCGCGCCTGGCGCTCGAGCGCAGTCGCTGGGATGAGGCGGCCCGGCTGCCGCTGCCCACCGGCGCGCCGCCGTACGTCGAGGCGATTACCCGCTTCGCCCGGGCGGTCGGCGCCGCCCGCAGCGGGGGGGTGGAGGCGGCGCGCCAGGAGGTCGCCGCGCTGGCGTCCCTGCGCGACACCCTGGAGAGCCGGAACGACGCCTTCTGGGCCACGATCGTCAAAGCGCAGGGCCTGGCCGCGTCGGCCTGGGTCGCGCGCGCCGCGGGCGACGACGCGGAAGCCGAGCGGCTGGCCCGGGCCGCGGCCGAGCTCGAGGAAACGGTGGAAAAGCATCCGGTCACTCCAGGGCCCATCCTTCCGGCGCGCGAGCTCCAGGGCGATCTGCTGTTCGAGCTTGGCCGGCCTGCTGAGGCGCTGGTGGCGTACGAGAAGACGCTCGAGCGGGAGCCGCGGCGGGCGCGCGCCCTCGACGGCGCGGCCCGCTCGGCGGAAGCGGCCGGGAACGACCCTGCCGCTCGGGCCCATTATGCCGCGCTGGTGGAGCTCCTGAGCCCCGAGTCCAGTCGTGCGGCGCTGTCTCGCGCGCGCGCGTTCCTGCAGGGCACGGGAAGTGACCGGAAGCCGGGTTCCTGAACTGATGCTCGCGCATGCAGAGGCGGCCTGGGTCGGCGTCTGGACGCCACGCCCCCGACGGCGCCCGACATATTCCCGTGTCACCTGCCGTACAGCGGGCCCGTTTCCGCCCGCCTATCATCCGGCTCAGTGTTCGGGCCGCGCCTCCCGTGCCGGCCCGGCGTCCTGACTGAACGGGAGACCCTATCCACAGGAGGCTCACAATGAATCTCGATTCGATGGAAAAGCTCTTCATCCATCACCTGAAGGATCTCTACAGCGCCGAGAAGCAGCTCACGCATGCCCTGCCCAAGATGGCGGAGGGCTCCACCTCGCCCAAGCTTCGCAAGGGGTTCGAGGACCATCTGGTGGAAACCGAGAAGCAGATCGAGCGGATCGAGCAGATCTTCGAGACGCTCGAAGGGTCGCCGGCCGGTGTGAAGTGCATGGGCATGGAAGGGTTGATCGAGGAGGGGAAGGAAATGCTCGAGGCCGAGGCGGATCCGGTCGTCCGCGACGCGGGGCTGATCGCGGGGGCCCAGCGGGTCGAGCACTACGAGATCTCGTCGTACGGCACGGCCGTGGCGTGGGCCGAGCTGCTCGGCTACAGCGACGCGGCGACACTGCTCCGGGAGTCGCTGGATGAGGAGTCCGCGACCAACGAGAAGCTGAACGCCCTCGCCGAGAGCGAGATCAACGTCAGCGCGCCTGCGGAGAGCTAGACCGACTCCTCGCGCGTCGTCTCACGGGCATGCAGCCACTCACGCTGGAGGGGCGGGTCGTGCGGCTTGAGCCGCTCGACCTCGCCCACCTGCCCGACCTCACGACCGCCGGAGCGGATCCAGACCTCTGGCGCTGGACCCTGACCCGGCTCGATACCCCGGATAGCATGCGCGCGTATGTCGAAACGGCGCTGGCCGAGCGTGCGGCGGCCCTCTCGCTTCCGTTCGCGATCATCGTCCGTGCCACCAGCCGCGCCATCGGCTCGACTCGGTACCTGAGTCTGGAACCGGCCCACCGCCGGCTCGAGATCGGCTGGACCTGGCTCGGGCGCGGCTGGCAGCGGACGGCGGTCAACACCGAAGCCAAGCTGCTGCTTCTCACCCATGCCTTCGAGACGCTCGCCTGTCAGCGGGTCGAGTTCAAGACGGATGCGCTGAACGTGCCGTCCCGCGCCGCGCTCGAGCGCCTGGGCGCGGTCGAGGAAGGGACGCTGCGGGCGCATATGCTCACCGCTGGCGGCCGGGTGCGAGACTCGGTCTACTACAGCATCGTGGCGACCGAGTGGCCGGCCGTGAAGGAGCGCCTTGCGGAGCGTTTGGCGCGGGACTGACGCGGTCGTCGTCGGGGCGGGGCCGAATGGCCTGGCGGCGGCGATCACGCTGGCGCAGGCCGGCGTCGAGGTCCAACTGCTCGAGGCGGCGGAGACTGCAGGCGGGGGGCTGCGTTCCGCCGAGCTGACGCTGCCGGGCTTCGTCCACGACGTCTGCGCGGCGATTCACCCGCTGGGCGTGGCGTCGCCCGTTTTCCGCGCTCTGCCGCTCGCCGCTCATGGACTCGAGTGGATCCATCCCCCCGTGCCGATGGCCCATCCCTTCGAGGACGGCAGCGCGCTGCGGCTCGAGCGATCGGTCGCCGCCACCGCCGCCCAACTGGGCGAGGATGGCGCGGCATACTCTGAACTGCTCGACCCCTGCGTGCGGGACTGGGACCGGCTGGCGGAGGACGTGCTGGGGCCGCCGGCGTGGCCGCGGCACCCCGTCGCCGCGGCCCGCTTCGGGCGGCGGGCGATTCGGTCGGCCACGGGGCTCGGGGCGGCCCGGTTCCGCGGCGAGCGGGCGCGGGCGCTGCTGGCCGGTCTCGCCGCGCATTCCGGCCAGCCGCTGGAGGCCCCGTTGACCGCGGGCCTGGGGCTCGTGCTGGCCACCCTCGCCCACCTGGCGGGCTGGCCGCTGGTGCGCGGCGGCTCGCAGGGTCTGGCCGACGCGCTCGCCGGCTGCTTTACCGCCCTCGGTGGCGCCATCCGGACCGGCAGCCGGATCGCTCGCCTGGCCGACCTGCCGTCGGCGCGGGCCGCGCTCCTCGACGTCACCCCGCGGCAACTGCTGCGCATCGCCGGGCCCCGACTGCCGGCCTGGTATCGGCGCCGGCTGGCGGGGTTTCGCTACGGCCCCGGCGTGTTCAAGGTCGACTGGGCGCTGGCCGGGCCGATCCCGTGGCGGGCAGCGGAGTGCGCGTTGGCCGCCACCGTCCACGTGGGAGGGACGGCGGCCGAGATCGCCGCCGCGGAGCGGGCGCCGTGGCGCGGCGGCCATGCGGCGCGGCCGTTCGTCCTGGTGACCCAGCCGAGTCTGTTCGACGCCTCCCGGGCGCCGGCCGGAGCGCACACCGCCTGGGGATACTGTCACGTGCCGCTGGGTTCGCCCTGCGACATGACCGAACGGATCGAGGCGCAGGTCGAGCGATTCGCGCCCGGGTTTCGCCAGGTCATCCGGGCGCGGAGCGTACGGGGTCCGGCCGCGCTCGAGGCCCACAACGCCAATTACATCGGCGGCGATATCGGCGGCGGGGCCGGCGACTGGCGCCAGTTGATCACCCGCCCGATCGTTGGGATCGCCCCGTACGCGGTGCCCGCCGCCGGCCTGTATTTATGTTCCTCGTCCACGCCGCCTGGCGGCGGCGTGCACGGGCTGTGCGGCTGGCACGCTGCCCGCGCCGCGCTGCACCGCGAACGCTTCTTCAACTGAAGGGGAGAGGTCATGCCAGGGAAAAAGCACGCCAAACGGCGGCAGCGGCCGCCCCAGACCCAGCGCCGCCAGCCGGGACTCGAGTCGCGCATGACGCCCCGCCCCCAGGCGGACGACCCCTCCCGGCGGGGGAGTAGCCGGCTGGCCGGAAAGGTCGCGCTCATCACCGGCGGCGACAGCGGCATCGGCCGCGCCGTGGCGATCGCCTTCGCCCGGGAGGGGGCGGACGTGGCGATCGCCTACCTCGACGAGCACGACGACGCGAAGGAGACCGCCCGGATGGTCGCGGATGAGGGACGGGAGGCGGTCTTGATCAGCGGGGACATCGGCAGCGAACCGTTTTGCCGGCGGGCGGTGAAACGGACCATCACCGCGCTCGGCCGGCTCGACATCCTGGTAAACAACGCCGCCGAGCAGCACCGCCGGGAGACGCTGGACGACATCGAGGCGAAGTCGCTGGAACGCGTCTTTCGCACCAATCTCTTCTCCCACATCTATCTGGCGAAGGCGGCGCTGCCCCACCTGGCGCCCGGCAGCGCCATTATCAACACCGCCTCGGTGACCGCCTATCGGGGGAGCCCCCACCTGCCCGACTATGCCGCGACCAAGGGCGCCATCGTGGCCCTTACCCGGTCGCTGGCGGGACTCCTGGCGGACAAGGGGATCCGGGTGAACGGCGTCGCGCCGGGGCCGGTCTGGACGCCGTTGATCCCCGCCAGCTTCCCGGCCAAGGAGGTCGCCACCTTCGGATCGGATGTGGCGCTGGGCCGAGCCGGCGAACCGGCCGAGATCGCCCCCTGCTATGTGTTTCTGGCGTCAGAGGATGCGTCGTACATGACGGGCCAGTTCCTACATCCCAATGGGGGTGAGATCGTCAACGCGTAGGGATAGTACGGTGTCGTACCGGTCGGCTGTTTCGCGGGTGGGGAACCGGGACGGGAAAAACTGGTACACACTCCCCCCGCGGGCCCTGACGGGTTCGCGCCGGGACGCTTCCGCGGCCGTCACGGGCCGCCGTCGGCGGGGAAATGTTACTGAAGTTGACGCACCCGCTTCCGCTGTGTATCTTCACGGTCCGCCCAAAATTGGGTTACGGGGCTCCGCTCTCTGACAACTGAAGTGTCTGTCCTAGGTAAGTATGCCGAAACCTCTCTCGAGAGGATTTGGTCAAGCTACTAAGGGCGCACGGTGAATGCCTTGGCTCAAGCAGGCGATGAAGGACGCGGCAAGCTGCGATAAGCCTCGGGGAGGTGCAAACAACCTATGATCCGGGGATTTCCGAATGGGGCAACCCACTGCGTTTCATCACGCAGTATCCGCTTACCGAATAAAATAGGTTTGCGGAGGCGAACCCGGGGAACTGAAACATCTAAGTACCCGGAGGAAGAGAAAGTAACCACGATTCCGTCAGTAGCGGCGAGCGAAAGCGGAACAGCCCAAACCGTTGTGGTGTCAAGCCTGCACGCGTTGCCACAGCGGGGTCGCGGGGTCTGCGAGGAGAGCGTTGCAGCGCGATCCGGAAGTTACAAAGGTGATCGTTAGCCGAATCATCCTGGAAAGGTGACCCACAGAGCGTGATAGTCGCGTAGGCGAAAACGACACACCCTTCCGCAGCAGCACCCCAAGTAATGCGGGGCCCGAGAAACCCTGCATGAATTCGCGAGGACCATCTCGCAAGGCTAAACACTCGCTTGAGACCGATAGCGAACCAGTACCGTGAGGGAAAGGTGAAAAGGACTCCTAACGGAGAGTGAAATAGAACCTGAAACCGTGCGCTTACAAGCGGTAGGAGGTCGGCCGGCCTTTGGGTCGGTCAGACTGACTGCGTGCCTTTTGCATAATGAGCCGGCGAGTTGCTGCTACGTAGCAAGCCTAAGGAGCATTCCTCCGGAGGCGTAGCGAAAGCGAGTCCGAAATGGGCGACTGAGTTGCGTGGCGCAGACCCGAATGGTGGTGATCTATCCATGGCCAGGTTGAAGCGGAGGTAACACTCCGTGAAGGACCGAACCGGTGAAGGTTGAAAACTTCTCGGATGAGCTGTGGATAGGGGTGAAAGGCCAATCAAACCACCTGATAGCTGGTTCTCCCCGAAAGATATTTAGGTATCGCCTTGCGCGTGAAGTGTGCCGGAGGTAGAGCACTGGATGGGCTAGGGGCCCTACCAGGTTACCAAACCCAACCAAACTCCGAATGCCGGTCACATGTTGCGCAGGAGTCAGCTGCTGGGGGATAAGCTCCAGTGACGAGAGGGAAACAACCCAGACCGACAGCTAAGGTCCCCAAGTTTTGGCTAAGTGACAAAGGATGTGGATTTGCACAGACAACTGGGAGGTTGGCTTAGAAGCAGCCATTCCTTTAAAGAGTGCGTAATAGCTCACCAGTCAAGTGGATCCGCGCCGATAATTCACGGGACTCAAGCCAAACACCGAAGCTTCGGGTTGTCACCGTCTGCGGACGGTGGTAGCGGTAGGGGAGCGTTCCATGCGGGCAGAAGTCATTCCGGAAGGAGTGGTGGACTGCATGGAAGTGATGATGCCGGCACGAGTAGCGATAATGGGGGTGAGAAACCCCCACGCCGAAAACCCAAGGGTTCCTGAGGAAGGTTAATCCGCTCAGGGTTAGTCGGATCCTAAGGTGAGGCCGAAAGGCGTAGCCGATGGAAAACAGGTTAATATTCCTGTACCAGTTTGCGCGCGTTATGAGCTATGGGGTGACGCAGAGGTGAATCCCCATCCGGTGATGGACGTCCGGGTGCAAGGCTGTACGGAGGTCGGGTAGGCAAATCCGCCTGACTATTCCCGAGAGCTGATGCGGAGGGCCACTACGGCCCACAAAAGGGGAATAAGCTCACTGCCAAGAAAAACCTCTATGCCAGTTCGCAGGCTGACCGTACCGTAAACCGACGCAGGTGGGTGGGGAGAGAATCCCAAGGCGCTCGAGAGAACTCTGGCTAAGGAACTCGGCAAAATGACCCCGTAACTTCGGGATAAGGGGTGCCTGGGAGGGTGAACACCACGCGTGGTAAGCCCACCCGGGCCGCAGAGAATCGGCCCAAGCGACTGTTTACTAAAAACACAGGACTCTGCTAAGTCGCAAGACGACGTATAGGGTCTGACACCTGCCCGGTGCCGGAAGGTTAAGGGGAGCGGTTAGGACTTCGGTCCGAAGCTGTGAACTGAAGCCCCGGTAAACGGCGGCCGTAACTATAACGGTTAATAAGAGCGCTGCCCTTAGAGGCCGTTACTAAATCTGGCTATATGCTGGAACGTCTGAGAATCCCGCACTACTCGATGGATCGAACCCTCCCACAAACGCAAACCTCGCGCAGGGGAGCAGCCTCATGGTTCCGATCGTCAGTGACAATGTGTCGGGTGCAGACAATCAGCAGGAAAGGCCGCTCGACCCCTGGTATGTGACTGGTTTCGTCGACGCCGAAGGGTGCTTCAGCGTCAGTGTGCGACCTCATCCGAATTTGGAGAGGCCAGTGCGCTGGCTGATGGCCCCGGTGTTCCAGGCGTACCAGCACAAGGACGGGATTGACATCCTGGAAGCCCTGCAGGGTTTTTTCGGATGCGGGACGCTGGTTCCCAAGGGTCCGAACAGTAACGTGATTACGTTTTCTGTTCATGGACTCGAGAACCTCAGCACCCGGGTCATCCCGCACTTCCAGCGGTATCCCCTACGTACCTACAAGTCTTCCGAGTTTTCCAAGTTCAGCGAAATCGTTCTTCGAATGAAGAACGGTGAGCATCGAACACATCCGGGTCTCGTGGCATTGGCGCGCATCGCCTTTACCATGAATCCGCATGGGAAAAACAGGAAGTACACGTTGACGCAGGTGGAGAGCGGAATCCTCAGAGGCCATACGCCGGACACGCGCCTCACGGTGCGTGAAGATATGGTCCGATCTGCATGGCGACATGCAGCTAACACAAATGCCTAAGGTAGCGAAATTCCTTGTCGGGTAAGTCAAAAACTTGCCCACTTCGGAAGCAATTCCGATTTAAACCCGGCTCATAACGGAGAAGCCGCCAGCCGTTCTTCCCTCCAGGGAGACCCTGAGGATGAACGCGCTCGGTAATTCCGTGGGAAGTCGGCCCCGCGAGCTCCCGCTTGCAGGGCTTGACCCCGTAACGACTGATCGTCCTTCGGGACGTGAGATCGCGATCCCTGCTTGTTCGATGCAGCAATGCGTCGGCCTGGCAAATTCATGGACGCGATCAGACGCCGGCCCCTGGTTGCAGGAATGTCTGTGGCAGGGTGAAGGTATAGTCTGCGCCACTGGAAACAGTGGGTGACGCGAAGTTCCGACCTGCACGAATGGTGTAACGACTTGGGCGCTGTCTCGGCCAGAGACTCGGTGAAACTGCAGTATCGGTGAAGATACCGATTACCCGCGACAGGACAAAAAGACCCCGTGCACCTTTACTATAACCTGATATTGGGTTCTAGTTGGTCTTGTGTAGCATAGGTGGGAGACTTTGAAGCGTGGGCGCTAGCCCACGTGGAGTCGCCAGTGAAATACCACCCTTGGTCAATTGGAATTCTAACCCGCGGCCGTGATCCGGTCGGGGAACAGTGTCAGGCGGGTAGTTTGACTGGGGCGGTCGCCTCCCAAAACGTAACGGAGGCGCGCAAAGGTTCCCTCAGTGCGGTCGGTAATCGCACGTAGAGTGTAAAGGCAGAAGGGAGCTTGACTGCGAGACAAACATGTCGAGCAGATGCGAAAGCAGGCCTTAGTGATCCGGCGGTTGTGTATGGAAACGCCGTCGCTCAACGGATAAAAGGTACGCCGGGGATAACAGGCTTATCTCCCCCGAGAGTTCACATCGACGGGGAGGTTTGGCACCTCGATGTCGGCTCATCGCATCCTGGGGCTGGAGAAGGTCCCAAGGGTTGGGCTGTTCGCCCATTAAAGCGGTACGCGAGCTGGGTT
>JBHENR010000193.1:0-2555 GCA_046262555.1 Gemmatimonadota bacterium
CTCCTGGGCACCACCGAGCTCGATCCCCAGCAGCGCGAGATGGCCGAGACGATCCGGATGAGCGGGCAGCACCTGCTGGCGATCATCAACGACATCCTGGACTTCTCGAAGATCGAATCGGGAAAGCTGGAGCTCGAGCAGGCGCCGTTCGATCTGGCGGCGTGCGTCGAGGAATCGCTGCAGCTGGTCGCGCCCAAAGTGTCGGGTGCCCACCTCGAGCTATCGTACCTTATGGAGGAGACGACACCCGGCCTGATCGTAGGCGACGCCGGGCGGCTGCGTCAGATCCTGGTCAACCTGCTGAACAACGCGATCAAGTTCACCCCGGCGGGCGAGGTTGGCGTGACGGTATCCTCCCGGGGACTGGGGGATTACCGCCACGAGATCCTGTTTTCGGTGCGCGACACCGGGATCGGCATTCCCGCCGACCGGTTCGATCGCCTGTTCAAGATGTTCAGTCAGGTCGACGCGTCGACCACGCGCAGGTACGGCGGAACGGGCCTGGGGCTGGCGATCTGCAAGCGGTTGGCGGAGCTCATGGGCGGGCGGATCTGGGTGGAGAGCGAACCCGGCGAAGGCACTGCCTTCCATTTCACGATCCAGACCGAAGAGGTGGCCGCGCCGGTGCACTCCGCTTCCGGAGTGGACAACCGAAAGCTGCGCGGCCGGCGGGCGCTGATCGTGGACGACAACCGGAACAACCGCCTGGTGCTCAAGCTCCAGATTGAGCGCTGGGGGATGCAGGCGCGCGACACCAGCTCTCCGGCCGTGGCGCTGGAATGGATCCGGCAGGGCGACCCGTTCGACGTCGTGCTCCTCGACTACCAGATGCCGGAGATGGACGGAGTGACGCTGGCCAGGGAGATCCGCGCCGCCCGCGTCTCGCGCCCGCCGGTCATCCTGCTGCTGTCGTCGGTGGGACAGCCCCTGGCGGAGGCGGATGCCGAGTCCGCGATCTCCGCGATCCTGTGGAAGCCGCTGAAGCTCTCCCAGGTGCGCGATCGGCTGCTGGAGACGGTGGGCGAGCCGTTAGAGTCGCTGCCGGAGTCGGCCGCCGCGGCCGCCGGAGAGAACGGGACCGCCGGGAAGGCGCTTCGCATCCTGGTAGCCGAGGACAATTCGATCAACCAGACCGTCGCCGTCCGGCTGCTCGAGCGGCTCGGTTATGCCGCCGACATCGCCGCCGACGGCGGCGAGGCGATCGCGCGGCTCGAGCGCGGCCGCTACGACGTCGTGCTGATGGACGTCCAGATGCCGCGGATGGGCGGCCTGGAAGCGACGCGCGAGATCTGCGAGCGCTGGCCGGCAGGCAGGCGTCCGCGCATCGTGGCGATGACGGCCGAGGCGATGGCCGGCGATCGGGAGAAGTGCCTGCGGGCCGGCATGGACGACTACATCGTCAAGCCGGTCACGCTCGACCAGCTGGCGGCGGTCCTGGGTCGGGTCGCACCGGCGGCGGTCTCCGAGGCGGCCCCGGCGGGCCATGGCCCGATCGACCGTGTCGTGTTCGACCAGCTCAGCCAGGATCTGGGTGGCGGAGAGGCCGTTCGCTCGGTGGTGGCGACCTTTCTCGACCGGACGCCGGGGATCCTCGCCCTGCTCCGGCAAGCAGCGGCGCGGGCCGATCTCGACGGGATGCGGAGAGCCGCGCACACCCTCAAGGGAACGAGCGCCACCTTGGGAGCAGGACCTCTGGCCGAACGCGCCGCGGAGATCGAACGGCATGGTCGCGACGGGGACGTGTCCGCGGCCTCCCGGCTGGTCGAGGCCCTGGAGGCGGACTTCCAAAACGCGGCATCGGTTCTGCGAGCCCAAATCGGCATCGCGGGGGCCGCTCGGGATTGACCGAACTGAACCTCGCGGCGTAAGATTCCTTACCGTTCCAGAACGCTCCTCCCCCCATCCGACCGGAGCGCTAACGGACAACCCTCATGGGAGCATCAGGCGCTGACGCGCTGGTTCACCTGGAGCGGAGCGGACAAGTACATGTGGGAGATCGAGGCCGGCGGCGAGAGCAACCTCTCGCTGATCCAGCCGGTGGGATCCTGGAACGGCAGCAGCCTGAGGATCTCGGGCGGGGTCCTGCGGCTCACGCGGACCTATTGCGGTAAGGATCCGAACCCCGAGGGATGCCGACCCGCGCGCGGGAAGGGGAACCGGCCCACGGCCGTGTGCAGGAACGACGACACCGCGTTTCCCGGCGTGGAGTTCGTTACCACCATCCAGTGAGGTCGATCCGCACTCGATGAACGATGCGCCCGCCAACGAGGAGGACAAGGTCGTTCTCGTCCTCGACGACGACACGCGTCTCAAAGGTGTGGTCGATCGGTTCGACCCTGGCAGGGCCCGCATCGATCTGCGGGAGGTGGATCTCACCGGTCATCAGGTCGAGCGGCACGACGTGGACATGAAGGAAGTCCTGGTGGCCTTCCTGGTCCGCGACCTCGCGGTCTGGCGCTCCAAGCCGCTCACCGAGGAGCTCCCCCCGGCCGAAGGTCCCTCGCCGCCGATGGATTCCGGGGACGCCGTGCGCGTGACGCTGCGGTGGGGGGAGA
>JBHENR010000194.1:0-24687 GCA_046262555.1 Gemmatimonadota bacterium
CCAGCACCGTCTGCTCGCGTGCGAGGGCCTCGGCACCGAGCGCGAGCCCCACGCGCCAGAGATGGAGGTCCTCGACGGCCAGCACGGGTCGCGGCGGAAACGGCTTCCAGGTCAGGTGTCCTCCGGGTGGGATTGGTGGAACTCCGGCGGGCGGCAAACTAGACTGAAAGTAACGTATGGAGACGCTGCTGCGCATTTCATCGCCCGGGTCGCACGACCGGGCGCTCGCCGGGGACCGCAATGGCTCCGCCTGACGGCCTGCGTCCGGGCCCGGACGCCGGGCTCCCGGCGCCGCCGGCGGACGTCACCGCGACCCGGGCGCGGCAGATCCTGCGCGAGCTGGCGCTGTTCCTGCCCCGCTTCGTCCTGTTGCTGCGGGGGCTGATCGGGGATTCGCGCGTGCCACGGCGCAGCAAGCTCATCCTCGGCGGGACCCTGCTGTACCTGGTCTCGCCGATCGACATCGTCCCCGACTTCGTTCCCGGCCTGGGGCAGCTCGACGATGTCGTGATCGCGCTGCTGGCGCTCCACAGCATTCTCAATCGGGTGGACGAGGCGGTCGTTCTCGAGCACTGGAACGGGGACGCCAGCGTCATCCAGCTGGTCCGGCAGGGGATCGGGGCGGTCGCCCGCTTATTGCCGGGGACCTGGGAGGAACGCGTGTGATGGGGCCGGGTGCCGCGGGAGGCCATTGCCAAACGCCGCAAGAGGCGGTAGTTTCAGAGGTTACGGCAGGTTTAGGCGGGACGAGGCGCAGGCGATGATTCGCAGCATGACGGGGTTCGGCCGGGGGGAGGCGCAAGCCGGGCGCTATCGCTTCCTGGTCGAGTGCAAATCCGTCAATCATCGGTTTCTCAATCTCAGCTTTCGCCTGCCCCGCGAGTACGCGCATCTCGAAGCGCTGCTGACGAGCCGTTGCGCCGCGCGGTGCGAACGGGGCCACTTGAGCGTCACGCTGGCGATCGAGGCGGCCGGCGACGGCGACGGCCGGGGGCCGAGGCTCAACCGGCCGGTGCTCGATCGGCTCCTCTCGCTGGTGGAGGATCTTGCCGACCAGCCGGGGGTGAACGGTGGCGTTTCGGCGGGCGCGCTCCTGGCGCTGCCCGGGGTGCTGGAGTGGGAGCCGGAGCGGGTGGAGCTCGACGATACCGGCTTTCTGGCCGGCGCCCTGCCGGCGCTCGACGCCGCGCTCGACGCGCTGGCGGCGAGCCGCGATGTGGAAGGGCGGGCGCTGAACCAGGACTTCCGGTCCCGGCTGGATCTGCTCGCCACCTGCCACGGCGCGCTGGCGGTTCAGGCGCCGGCTCGCGAAGCGCGGGAGCGGGACCGCCTGCGAGCCAAGGTCGCGGCGCTGCTGTCGACCGATGGAGGCGCGCCCGAGGGATCGATGGATCAACGCGTGGCGCAGGAGATCGTGCTGTATGCCGACCGGGTGGACGTCAGCGAGGAGTTGACCCGGTTCGGCGCGCATCTGGAGCATTTTCGCGCCGAGCTCGATGCCGGCGGCGGGGCCGTCGGACGCAAGCTGACGTTCCTGTTGCAGGAGCTGCACCGGGAGGCCAACACGATCGGCGCCAAGGCGAACGATCCGGAGATGCAACAGGTGGCGATCGTCATCAAGACGGAACTCGAGAAGATTCGGGAACAGACGGAGAACGTGGAATGAGCCCTTCTCGAGGTGACATCGCGTGGTGACCGAGCGCGATGCGGATGTCGGCCTGACGACCCGGCCGTTTCCCATCGTGCTGTCGGCGCCGAGCGGGGCCGGCAAGACCACGGTCGCGAACGAGATCTTCCGCCGCTTCCCCTATATCCGGTTCGCGGTGTCGTTGACCACGCGGGCGCGGCGGGCGGGGGAGGTGGACGGGGCCGACTACCGGTTTGTCGATGATGCCGGGTTCGAAGCGGCGCGGGCGGGGGGAGCCTTCGCCGAGTGGGCGGTCGTGCACGGGCACCAGTACGGCACGCCGCGCCAGGAAATCGAGCGGGCGCTGGGGGAGGGGTACCACGTCCTGCTCGACGTGGACGTCCAGGGAGGGACCAATCTGTTGCGGGCCTACCCCGATGCCGTCTCGATCTTCCTGCTGCCGCCTTCGCATGCCGCCATGGCCGCGCGGTTGCGGGGCCGGGGAACGGAGACGGACGAGGCGATCGCCGGCCGGCTGGCCGAATCGATGGTCGAGCTCGGCTGCGTGAACCAGTATGGCTATGTGATCGTGAACCGCGAGCTGGAACGAACCGTCGAGGTGTTTTCGCGCATCATTCATGCGGAGGAGCATCGCCGCGAACGCCGCGAGAACCTCGCCGGATGGCTCGATGTCCATTTTCCCGACCGGCGCGTCGCGACCGGTCAAGATCTTCCTCTGAAGGAGGCTCCGCATGCATGTGATCACGCCAGGTCAGGTCGCCCGGGCCACCCCGGACAGCAACAAGTATGAAGGCATCATGGTCGCCGCAACCTATGCGCGAAAGCTGAACGAACTGCCCAAGGAGGGCGGCAAGGAGTGGAGGAAGAAGTATACGACGCGATCCCTGGAGGAATTGGTTCAGGGGGAGCTCGCTTATTCGGTGATCGAGAAGCGGCCCCAATAGCCTTGCCTGCGCCCCTGGCCGGGCGGGTCATCACGCTCGGCGTCACGTCGGGGATCGCCTGCTACCGCGCCGTCGATCTCCTGCGCGACCTGCAGCGCGCCGGCGCCCGCGTGCGGGTGGTGCTGACGCATTCCGCCGCGGAACTCGTGCGCCCGGCGCTGTTCGAGGCGCTATCCGGCGAGCGGGTGGGCACCACGCTGTGGGAGGGGTGGCCGACGGAGGATCCCGCCCATGAGGCGGGCGCGTACTCCCGCTACCCGCACCTCGACTTCGCCCGCGGCATCGACGCCCTGCTGGTCGCCCCCGCGACGGCGAATCTTCTCGCCAAGGCGGCCCACGGCCTGGCCGATGATCTCCTCTCCACCACCCTGCTCGCGGTCGACCCGCGGACCGTGCCGGTGGTGTTCGTCCCCTCCATGAACGCGACCATGTATGATCATCCCGCCGTGGTGGCGAACCGGGCGCTCCTGCGGCAGCGCGGGTGCGTCGTCCTGACCCCCGACGAGGGCCCGCTGGCGTGCGGCGAATTCGGGCCTGGACGGTGGCCCGGGAACGTCACCGTCCTGGCCGTGCTCGACCGGATGCTCAACGGCCGGAGTCGTCTCGCCGGCCGCCGCGTCGTCGTGACGGCGGGACGAACCGAAGTGGACATCGATCCGGCGCGCACCTTGAGCAATCGTTCCAGTGGCCGGATGGGCTTCGCCCTGGCCCGCGCGGCCGCGCGGGAGGGCGCGGAGGTGACCCTGATCCATGGTCCCTCGGCCGAGCCGGTGCCGCCCTTCGTCACCGCGGTCGCGGTCCGGACGCCGGACGAACTGGGCGCTGCGGTGCGCGCGGCCCTGCCCGGAGCGGCACAGCTCTGGATGGCCGCGGCGGTGAGCGACTGGCGCCCGGTCGACGTCGCCGACCTGAAGCGCAAGAAGGGAGAGTGGGACGGCGTCCTTCGACTCGAGCCGACCGAGGACATTCTCGCCCGCGCGGCGGTCGAGCGCGAGGACGGCACGACGCTCGTCGGCTTCGCGGTGGAGACGGACGACGTCGCGTGCCGCGCCGCGGCCAAGCTGGCGGCAAAAGGGTGCGATTTCCTCGTCGTCAACAATCCGCTCGAGCCGGGGGCCGGCTTCGGCCACGCCACCAATCGGGCGCTCGTCCTGGGGCGTGACGGCTCGCGCCGGGACTTTCCGCTGAAGTCGAAAGACGCGCTGGCGACCGCGCTGCTCGACTACGTCCTCGAGTCGGCCGGTATCTCCGTCGGAGCGGGTCGCTGAGCGGCGCCGCCACGACCTCCGCCATCGAGGGACTGGAGCGCGCCCGCCTGCTGGGGGAGCGATTTGTTCTGCGGCTGCCGTCGGCGACGCCACCGTTGGCGTCCCCCGACGTTTCAGCGGCTCGGCTCGAGCCCGGTTTTGACGATGCCGCCTGGGAGGCCCTGCGACAGGAGGTTCTCGTCTGCAGCCGGTGCGAGCTCCACGCCACCCGCACTCAGGCCGTCTGGGGCAGCGGCTCGCCGCGCACCACGCTGGTCGTCATCGGCGAGGCGCCCGGCTTTCACGAGGACCAGCAGGGGGAAGCGTTCGTCGGCCGCGCCGGGCAGCTCCTCACGAAGATTCTCGAGGCGATCGGATTCGCCCGCGACGCCGTATTCATCACCAATATTCTGAAGAGCCGCCCGCCGGGGAACGCCGATCCGCTGCCCCACCAGGTCGCGGCCTGCCGGCCCTACCTCGAGCGTCAGATCGAGCTGATCGGCCCGGCGGCGCTGCTGGCGCTGGGACGCCACGCCGCGCGCACGCTGCTGGAGGAGGACGCCTCGATGGCCGCCCTCCGCGGGCGCGTCTTCCAGTGGCGCGGGGTGCCGCTCATCGCGACCTATCATCCGGCGGCGCTGCTCCGCAATCCCCAGTTGAAGCGCCCCACCTGGGAGGACGTCCAGCTCCTGCGACGGGTGCATGACGAGGCGCTGGCCGCGCGCGGAGGTGACCGCGGATGAACCCGCCGACGGACACGCTGCGGACGCGCGAGGGACGGAAGGGCGGCGAGCGCGTTCCGCCGCACAGCGACGAGGCCGAGATCTCGGTGCTCGGCGGCATGCTGCTGGAGGAGTCGGCGGTGGATCGCGCGATGGAGCTCCTCACCGAGGACGACTTCTATCACCCCGCCCATCGCCAGATCTTCCGCGCCGTGGCGGGTCTCCGCGACCAGGGCCACATGCCCGACGCGGTCGCGGTGCTCGAGGAGCTCCGGCGCCGGGGGCAGCTTGAGACGGCGGGCGGGGAGGAGTACCTGGCCCGTATCGTCGAGATCGTTCCCACCGCCGCCAACCTGCCGTACCACGCACGGCTCGTGCTCGACGCCGCCGTCAAGCGCCGGCTGATTTCGGCCGGAACCGACATCGTCGCCGAGGCATTCGAAGCGCCCGAGGACGCCGATCAGATCCTCAACCGGGCGGAGGAGCGCATCTTCCGCCTCTCCGAGCACCGCTTCAAGAAGGCGTTTACGCCGATCAATCAGCTGCTGCAGAGTGCCGTGATGCAGCTCGAGTCGCTCTCCGCCCGCCGGGAAGCGATCACCGGCGCCCCGACGGGATTCACCGACCTCGATGAGCTGACCGCGGGGTTCCAGCTCAGCGACCTGATCATCGTCGCCGGCCGGCCCAGCCTCGGTAAGACGAGTCTCGCGCTCAACATCGCGGCCCACGCGGCCATCACGGCGAACCTGCCGGTGGCGATCTTCAGTCTGGAGATGTCGACCGAGCAGCTGGTCCAGCGGCTGATCAGCACGGAAGCGCTGGTGTCGCTGAAGGCGCTCCGGACCGGCCAGGCGACGAGCGAGCAGTGGAAGCGGGTGGCGGACGCCTGCGACCGGTTGCGCCGGGCGGCGATCTACATCGACGACAGCGCCATTCTCACCGCGCTGGAGATGCGGGCCAAGGCGCGACGCCTCAAGCAGCAACGCGACATCGGGCTGGTCATCGTGGATTATCTCCAGCTGATGGAGAGCGGCTCGCGGGCGGAGAGCCGTCAGCAGGAGATCACCGAGATCAGCCGGTCGCTGAAGGCGCTCGCCAAGGAACTCAACGTGCCGGTGATCGCGCTCTCCCAGCTGTCGCGCGCCCCCGAGCAGCGCACCGATCAGCGGCCGCGACTGGCGGATTTGCGTGAGAGCGGCTGCCTCGCCGCCGGGACTCGCGTGCTGCAGCCCGATACCGGAGCCTATGTCGCCATCGAGAGCCTGGTCGGCCAGCGCGGGTTTACGGTGCTGGCGCTGAATCCCGACACGTGGCGGCTCGAGCCGGCCCCTGTGCGGCGCGCCTTCTCCACCGGTTGCAAGCCGGTGTTTCGCCTGATGACCCGGCTCGGCCGCACCATCCGGGCGACGGCCAACCATCAGTTCCTCACTATCGACGGGTGGCAGCAGCTGGATGCCCTGACACCAGGCATGCGGATCGCGGTCCCCCGGTGCCTGCCCTCATCGTCCAGATCCACGATGAGCGCCAGCGAGCTGGCCCTGTTGGGACGGTTGATCGGTGACGGATGCACGTTGCCACGGCACGCCATCCAGTACACGACACAGGACTTCGTGATGGCTGAGAATGTCTCGAGTCTGGCGATCGAGGTCTTTGGTGACGCCATCCAGCCGCGCCTTCGCCGGGAGCGGACCTGGTACCAGGTCTATCTATCCGCCGCGGAGCATCTCACCCATGGTCGGCGAAATCCCGTCGCCCGCTGGTTGGACGATCTGGGGGTTTTCGGCCTGCGGTCGCACGAAAAGCGTGTTCCCGATAAGGTGTTTACCCAGCCCGCCGAGGGCATTGGGGAATTTCTGCGCCATCTCTGGGCGACGGATGGGAGCATCCGCCTCAGTCCGGTGAAGGGCCGCTACCAGACGATCTACTACGCCACCAGCAGTCCGCAACTGGCGTGCGACGTGCAGTCCCTGCTCCTGCGTCTGGAGATCAATGCGCGGCGGTCGCGCGTGCCCCAGCGGGGAAAGGGACGGGATCAATATCATGTGTCGATTTCCGGCAAATCGGACGTGGTGCAGTTTCTCGCGGCGGTGGGAGGAATCGGGGACGATCGCCGGGAGCAGAGTGCTCTGATCGCCGCCGATATCGCTGCCCGGGCGGCAAACACGAATCGCGATGTCATTCCCCGCGAGGTGTGGCGCCAGTACGCCATCCCCGCCATGCAGGCACAGGGCATGACCACCCGGCAGATGCATGCGGGGCTGGCGACGGCCTACTGCGGCTCGACGCTGTATCGCCAGAATCTTGGTCGGGAGCGCGCCGCACGGTTAGCCGAGGTAGTGGGATCTGACCCGCTGCGACAGCTGGCGCGGAGCGACGTGTACTGGGATGCGATCGCGTCGATCGAACCCGACGGGACGGCGGATGTGTTCGACCTGACGGTCGACCGTCAGCACAATTTCGTGGCCGAAGACATGGTGGTGCATAACAGCCTCGAGCAAGACGCGGATTTAGTACTATTTTTGTATCGCGACAAACCCGGCCAGGGCGAAGCGGCCGACCCGCACGGCGTCACAGAAATCATTGTCGGCAAGAACCGCAATGGGCCCACCGGCTCGGTGAAGCTCGTCTTCCTCAGCGACTACATGCGGTTCGAGAATCACGATCCGCATCACCTGCCGTGATGGTGCGCCGCACCCGCACCCAGTTCGTCTGCACCGCCTGCGGGGGGAGCGCGCCCAAGTGGGCCGGCCGCTGTCCCGAGTGCGGCGAGTGGAACACGCTGGTCGAAGAGCTGGTCGAGCGGGAACGGGGCGGCGCTACGGCCGCGGCGCCGGTCCAGCCGCTGGCCGACGTCCGCGCCACCGACGCCGCGCGGATCCCCAGCGGGTTCCCGGAGTTCGACCGGCTGCTAGGGGGCGGCATCGTTCCCGGCGGATTGTACCTGGTCGGCGGCGAGCCGGGAGTGGGCAAGTCCACCCTGCTGCTCCAGATCGCCGGCCACCTGGCGGCGGCGGGGCGCCCGGTGCTCTACCTCGCGGGTGAGGAGTCTCCGGCCCAGATCGCGCTGCGCGCCGAACGGCTCGGCGTAGCCGCGGCCACGCTCTGGATCGCCGCCGGCACCGCCCTCGACGCGCTGCTCGCCGCCTGCGAACGGGCGCAGCCCGAGGTCATCATCTGCGATTCCATCCAGACCGTCTACGATCCGGCGCTCAGCAGCGCGCCGGGGTCGGTGTCTCAGGTACGGGCCGCCGCAGCCGGCTTCCAGCGGTACGTCAAGGCGCGCGGCGCGGCCGCCTTCCTGGTGGGCCACGTGACCAAGGGCGGCGGCATCGCCGGCCCCAAGACGCTCGAACACGTGGTGGATGCGGTGCTCCAGTTCGAGGGGGACCGCCACCACGACTACCGGTTGCTCCGGGCGCACAAGAACCGCTACGGCGCTACCGACGAGCTGGCCGTCTTCACGATGGGGGACGCGGGCCTCGAGGCGGTCGCCAACCCGTCTTCGTTCTTTCTCGACCCCGGCCGGCGGACCCACCCCACGCCGGGTTCGGCCCATATCGCCAGCGTCGAGGGCACCCGTCCGCTGCTGATCGAGATCCAGGCGCTGGTGGCGGCCAGCCCGTACGGGACGCCGCAGCGGGTGGCGGGAGGCTTCGACGGCCGGCGCCTGGCGCTGCTCCTGGCCGTGCTCGAGCGCAAGGCGGGCTGCGCGCTCGGCGCCCGTGACGTGTTCCTGAACGTCGTCGGCGGGCTGACGCTGAATGAGCCCGCGGCGGATCTCGGCGTGGTGATCGCGCTGGCGTCGAGCCAGCGGGACCGGCCCGTCCGCGCCGGAACGGTGGTATTCGGCGAAGTGGGGCTGACCGGCGAGATTCGCCCCGTTCGGCTGGCGGAGGCGCGTCTCAAGGAGGCGTCCCGCCAGGGTTTCACGCGCGCCATCGTGGCCGCCGCCTCGGCGCGGTCCGGCGGGAATGGCCCGCGCGCGGCGGACGCGCCCGGTCTCGCGCTCGAACCGGTCGAGACGGTGGCCGAGGCCGTCGCGCTCGCGTTGACCGGGTAGATCCAGGTGTCGCACCAGCGCACGATCGCGCCGCCCATCATTCCATACGTTCCGCGGCGCATACTCGAACATAAGGAGGCGCATGAACATCGTGCGTGTGATCTTCGGGCTCATCCTCGTCGGGGCTGGCGTGGCGGCCACGCTGACGCAGCCGGGGCTGGTGATGTGGATCGCCCTGGGCGTGGGGGCCGCCCTGCTGCTGTTGACGGTTGTGATCGAGGCGCGCGTGCGGCAGGGGGATCCGCGGCAGGTCGCGACCGGCGCATTGGGGTTGGCGGCGGGCTTTGGTTTTGCCGCGCTGGTGACCCTCGTGGCGTCGACTCTGCCGGCCACGGCGGCGCTTCTCGCCAACCATGCCGCGGCCACCGGGTTCGGTGTCGTGGTGGTGTTTCTGCTGCTCGGTTACCTGGGCGCGGCCGCGGGGCAGGCTGTCACCTATGAGCTGACGCTGTTCCGTCAGCCCGAGCAGGCCGGCGGCGCCAAGGCCGCTTCCTGGTGGGCGAGAAGTCTCTCATCGACGGGCGGATCATCAAGCTGGCGGAGAGTCCGCTCCTGACCGGCGAGATCATCGTCCCCCGTTTCGTGGTCGATCAGCTCAATCAGCTCGCCGCCGCTCACGTCGCCATGGATCGCTTCCGCGGGGAGCGCGGGCTCGACAGCCTGCGGCGGCTGCAGCAGAATCGCGCGCGGGCGGTATTCATCCGGGAGATCGACCTGCTCCACGGCGAGATCGAGGGCGTGCTCGACTATGCCGTCCAGCACGACGCCCGCATCGTGACCCAGAACCCCGAGATGATCAAGGAAGCGAGCCGGCGCGGCATCCCGATCGTCAATCTCAACGATATCGCGGCGATGCTGGTGCCGGAAGTCCTGTCGGGCGATGAGATCGTGGTGCGTCTCGTCAAGACGGGGAAGGAAAAGGAGCAGGCGGTCGGCTATCTCGAGAACGGCAATATGGTGGTGGTGGAAAATGGCCGCGCAGATATCGGCCGCACGGTGCGGGTGGCGGTTTCCGGCATCCACCAGACGCGCGCCAGCACGCTGATCTTCGCCAAGAAGCGGGGCGATACCGGCGAGACGGTCGAACCCTCGCCGGGCGCGCTCGAAGCGATGACGGCGGACCTGGCCGAGGGAGTCGGGCGCCCGTGATCCTCGCCTCCGCCGTCCTCGTCGCCGGCGGGCAGGGACGCCGGATGGGGGGCGACCCGAAGCAGTTTCGTCTGCTCGGTGACCGGCCGACCGTGTGCTGGGCCGCCCGCGCCCTGTTCGATGCGCTGGACGGCCCGCTCGTCGTGGCCCTGCCCGATGAGCTGGCGGCGGAGGGGGAGCGGCTGCTGCGGGTGCATCTGCCGGATGTCGCCGACCGGCTGCGGGTGGTGGTCGGCGGTCCGCGGCGCCAGGACTCGGTCCATGCCGGTCTCGGCGCGCTCGATAACGCCACGACGGTGCTGGTCCACGACGCCGCCCGTCCGTTCGCTTCGCCGGTGCTGGTCGAGCGCGTCGCCCGGCGGGCCGCGTCCGGGCGGGCCGTCATCCCGGCGGTGCCGATTCGCGACACCTTGAAGGAAGTGGATGGCGACCGGATCGTGGGAACCCGCGACCGCAGCCGCTTCGTCGCCGCCCAGACGCCGCAGGGGTTTCCGCTCGCCGTGCTGCGGGCGGCGCACCAGGATGCGCTGGGGGAGGAAGCCACCGACGACGCCGCGCTCTGCGAGCGGCGGGGGGTAGAGGTCACCTGGATGGCCGGCGAGCGGTTGAACCGCAAGCTGACCGATCCGGAGGACTGGGCCTGGGCCGAGCAGGCGCTGGCGGCGGGGTGGGTGCGCTGGCAGTGACCGTCCGCACCGGGATCGGCTTCGACGTCCATCGCTTCGCCGCCGGCCGGCCGCTCGTCCTGGGGGGCGTCCACATTCCGCATCCTCAGGGCCTCGACGGCCATTCCGACGCCGACGTCCTGCTCCACGCCCTCGCCGACGCGCTCCTGGGCGCCGCCGCGCTGGGGGATATCGGCAGCCATTTTCCACCGGATGACTCCGCGTGGGCCCGCGCGGACAGCCTCGGGCTGCTCTCGACCGTCGCCGGGAAGGTCACCGTCGCGGGGTGGCGCGTGATCAACGTGGATGCCACGCTCCTCTGCGAAGCGCCACGGATCGCGCCCCACGTGGCCGCCATGGGGGCGACCATCGCCGGCGCGCTCCAGATCGAGAGGGATCAGGTGAGCATCAAGGCCACCACGATGGAGGGCTTGGGGCCGATCGGCCGCGAGGAGGGGATCGCCGCGCTGGCGGTGGCGACGCTGTCGGCTTTGGCGCCACTTAGCTGACGCCGCCGCCGCCTCCGCCGTGATCACGCACCTCGCCTGCAGCCGCTGCGACGCCACGCTGCCGGCGGACCGGCTGCAGAATCTCTGCGCCTGCGGCGGCCCGCTGCTGGCGCGCTACGACCTGGCAACGCTCGCCGGTCGCTGGACGCCGGCGGACCTCACGGGCCGACGGCGCGATCTCTGGCGCTGGCGGGAGGTGCTGCCAATCGCCCCGGGTGAGGAGCCGCTCACGCTCGGCGAGGGCGGCACACCGCTGCACCCCTCGCGCCGGATCGGCCCCGCCCTGGGCCTCGCGGCCCTGGCGTTCAAGGACGAGTCCGCCAATCCGACCGGCTCGTTCAAGGCGCGGGGGCTCGCCGTGGCGGTCCACCGGGCGCGGACGCTGGGCGCCCGCCACCTCGCCCTGCCGTCGGCGGGAAACGCCGGCAGCGCGACCGCCGCCTACTGCGCCGCCGCCGGCCTGTCCTGCACCGTCGCCATGCCGCGCGACACGCCGGAGCCCTTCCTCACCGAATGCCGTGCCTACGGCGCCCACGTCGAGCTTGTCGACGGATCGATCGCCGACGCCGGGGCTTGGATTCGCGAGCGGTCGGCGGCCGCCGAGTGGTTCGACGTGGCGACGTTGCGCGAGCCGTACCGGCTGGAGGGGAAGAAGACGATGGGGTACGAGCTGGCCGAGTCGGGCGGCTGGACCCTGCCCGACGCGATCATCTACCCGACGGGAGGCGGCACCGGCTTGATCGGAATGTGGAAGGCGTTCGCCGAGATGGAGGTGCTGGGATGGATCGGCCCGGCGCGGCCGCGGATGATCGTCGTTCAGGCGGAGGGGTGCGCACCGATCGTCCAGGCATTCGCGGACGGCGCGAGCGAAGCGACGCCGATCCCGGATCCGCGCACGGTGGCCAGCGGCCTGCGCGTCCCGGGCGCCATCGGCGATCGACTCATGCTGGACGCGGTGCGCACCTCTGGTGGCACCGCGGTGACGGTGTCGGACGCCGCGCTGCTCGAGGGCGCGCGCTGGCTGGCGACGGCGGAGGGCCTCTTCGCCAGCCCCGAAGCCGGCGCGACCGTGGCCGCGCTACCGGTTCTGCTCGCGCGCGGGGAGCTAGACCCCGCCGACCGCATCACCTGCTTCCTGACCGGCCACGGCTGGAAGTATCCGGTGTTGACCGTAACGGGGTCGGCGCCCGGCCTCTGATCAGTGTGCGGCCGGTTTCCGCGGGGCGTATGTTTTTCCCATGCGGGTCGGGTATCTGGACATGTTCTCGGGCGTCAGCGGCGACATGCTGCTGGGAGCCTGCCTGGCCGCCGGCATCCGGCTCGAGGAGCTCGAAGCGGCGCTCGAATCCCTTGACCTCCCGGGGGTGCGCATCCGGACCGAGCGCGTCGAGCGCCAGGGCATCGCGGCGACCCGCTGCCACGTCGACGTACCCGACACCGCGCACCAGCGCCATCTGCAGGAAATCCTCGACCGGATCGCGGCCGCGGAGCTGCCTCCCCGGGTGGCCGAACGCAGCCGTCGCGTGTTCCAGCGGCTGGCCGCAGCGGAATCCGCGGTCCACGGCACGACGCCGGAGGAGGTTCACTTCCATGAGGTGGGGGCGCTCGACGCGATCGTGGATATCGTCGGCGGCGCGTGGTGCCTGGAGCGGCTCGGCATCGAACGGCTCTACGCCTCGCGGTTCACCCTGGGGAGTGGCTGGGTGACGGCGGCGCACGGCCGACTGCCGGTTCCCCCGCCGGCGGTGCTGGAACTCGTCGCGGGCTGGCCGGCGACAGGAGGGACGGTCGAGGCCGAACTCACGACGCCCACCGGGGCGGCGCTGGTGACGACGCTGGCCGAAGGGCGCGGCTGGCCGCCGGATTTCGTGGTGGAGCAGACGAGTTATGGCGCCGGTACCCGCGAGCTTCCGGGTCAGCCGAATCTGCTGCGGCTGGTGCTGGGCACCGTTTCGGCGGGCGCGGAGTCGCTCGCGCTGATCGAGTGCGATCTGGATGATCTGTCGCCGCAGCTGTTCGAGCCGCTCGCCGAGGCATTGACGGAGGCTGGCGCGCTCGACGTGAGCTGGGCCGCCCTCCAGATGAAGAAGCGCCGGCCGGGCGTGGCGGTCCGGGTGCTGGCGCCGCTGACGCAGGTGCCGGCGATCGGGGCGGCGCTGTTCCGGGAGTCGACCACCATCGGCTATCGCTGGTGGCCGATCGGCCGCGAGACTCTGGCGCGCGAGGCGGTTGAGCTGGAGACGTCGTGGGGGCGCGTGCCCGCCAAGCGGGTGCGGCGTCCCGATGGCGGGTGGGAGCTACGGCCGGAGTTCGAAGCCTGTCGCGCGCTGGCCCGTCAGCGGGGCGTCGCGGTGCGCGACGTCATGGCCGCGCTGGCCGTCGAGCTGGCCACGGGGGACGCAAGCAGCCGGAACCCCGCGCCCTGAACGGCGGTATATTGGACCAGAACGCTTTGTCCACTTTCCCGGAGGCCATCGCATGAAACGGATCATCCTCGCGTTCGCCCTCTTGTTCGTGGGGGTCGACGTCGCCCATGGTCAGACCGCGCAGGCGCTCATCAACGGCGTCAAGGCACGGATTTCCAAGAACAAGTGGGCCGATGCCCGCGAGGTCCTCGCGGAGCAGATGCCGCAGTATGCCGACAATGCGGAGCTCCACTATCTGTACGCGCTGGCGCTGGTGAAGGTCTCGCCGGACTCGGCCAGCAAGGCGCTGGCGGAACTGGCGCTGGCGGATCAACTCAACGGCGAGCCGGACGCGGCCGATGGCGACGCGGTCCAGCTCCAGACCGACATCGACCAGGCCGTCCTCGCGCTCTGGGGCCCGCTGGTCAATGACGGCGTGCGCTTCCTGGCACAGAACAAGCTGCCGGAGGCCGAGGCCAAACTCACCCGGGCGGTGGAGATCAATCCGCGGGGCAAGCAGGGCCACCTCGCGCTGGGCGCGGTCCGTTCGGCGCAGAAGCGGTATGACGAGGCGATCGTGCTGTACAACCAGGCCCTGGCGATCGATCCGGCGTACAAGGACGCGATGCTGCGGCTCGGCATCGCCTATCAACTCAAGGCGGAGGCCGCCGCGGCGAGCACCGACGCCGCCGTCTCCGGCCAAGCCGAGACCATCGCCGGCCAGGCGATCAGCGTGTACGAGGATTATCTCACCAAGAATCCGGGCGACGTGGACGTCCAGATTCAACTCGCCGGCATGCACGCGACGCTGGGTCACATGGATAAGGCCGAGCCGATCATCCGCACGGTGCTCGCCGCCGATAGCGTGGACGCCGTCGTCTATACCGATTTCGGGTTCCGGCTGGCAAACGCCAGCCAGTACGATCTGGCGGAGGAGACCCTGGTGCGGGCGATCCTGTTGAGCGATTCGCTCGACAGCGAGCCGCTGTCGTACCTCTCGTTCGTCCGCATCCGGAAGAACGATCTTCCCGGCGCCCAGGCGGCGCTGACGAAGCAGGTCCAGCTCGACCCCTCGAACGCCGAGGCGTGGGAAAACCTGGGCCTGGTGCGTCGCGACCTGGGGGACACCGAAGGCGCCGCCGCGGCGTTTGCGCGCGCCGAGGCGATCCCACTGGAGCTGCAGAACCTCACCATCGGCCAGGTGGCGGACCGCACCTGGGGGGTGGAGGCGACGTTCTCCAACCGCACGGAGAAGCCGGTTCAGAACGTCCGCCTCAAGTTCACGCTGTATTCCCAGACCGGGGAGGCGCTCGAGACGAAGGAGGCGACGATCGCGGGCGATCCGCTGCCCGCCGGCGAGGCGGAGCGGGTGGAGGTGCAGTTCACCACCCCCGTCGACGACGCCCGCGTCCGGTACGAGGTCCTCTAGCGCGGCTACTCCCCCCGGCACGATGGTGACGCGCGGCGGGTCCGGTAACGGGCCCGCCGCGCGCGTCTGGGTGCGATTGACGCGCCTTCGTCCGCCCGACTATGTTCGTTCGTTACAGTGCGCGAGCGGGCGTAATTCAGTGGTAGAATGCCAGCTTCCCAAGCTGGACGTCGCCGGTTCGAATCCGGTCGCCCGCTCCATCGGCCCTCATTCATCGGCAGCGTCAACACGGCGTCAGGGGGGCACGGCATGAGTGGCGTCCGGGTTCTGGTCGGCACACGCAAGGGAGCGTTCGTCCTGACGGCGGATGGCACGCGCGACCGATGGGACGTGCAGGGCCCCCACTTCGGCGGTTGGGAGATGTACCATCTGAAGGGATCGCCGGCCGACCCGAATCGGATCTACGCGTCGCAGTCGAGCAGCTGGTTCGGGCAGCAGATTCAGCGCTCCGATGACGGCGGCGCGAGCTGGGAGCCGGTGGGAAACGCCTTCCTGTACGACGGTGGCGACCCCGGTCCCCATCAGTGGTACGACGGCACGCCCCACCCGTGGGAATTCCTGCGGGTCTGGCACCTCGAGCCGTCCCTTACCGACCCCGACACGGTGTACGCCGGCGTGGAAGACGCGGCGCTGTTCCGCTCCACCGATGGCGGCCAGTCGTGGCGGGAGCTCCCCGGCCTGCGCGGCCACGGCACGGCCTCCCACTGGACGCCGGGGGCGGGCGGGCTCTGCCTCCACACGATTCTGCTCGACCCCAGCGATCCCGGTCGGATCTTCGTGGCGATCTCCGCGGCCGGCGCCTTCCGGACCGACGATGGGGGCACCACCTGGCGCGCCATCAATCAGGGATTGCGGTCCGAGTATATCCCCGACCCCGACGCCGAAGTCGGCCACTGCGTGCACCGGATCGCGATGCACCCCACGCGGCCGGGAGTGCTGTTCATGCAGAAGCACTGGGACGTCATGCGCAGTGACAATGCCGGCGACTCCTGGCACGAGGTCAGCGGCAACCTCCCCAGCGACTTCGGCTTTCCGATCGAAGTCCATGCCCACGAGCCGGAGACGATCTACGTCGTCCCCATCCTGAGCGACTCGCTTCATTACCCGCCGGAAGGGAAGCTGCGCGTCTATCGCAGCCGGACGGGCGGCAATGAGTGGGAGGCGCTCACCCACGGACTGCCGCAGAGCGACTGCTACGTCAACGTGCTGCGCGACGCGATGGCGGTCGACACGCTCGATTCCTGCGGCGTGTACTTCGGAACCACCGGCGGGCAGGTGTACGCCTCGACCGATGGGGGCGACCGCTGGACCGCGATCGTGCGGGACCTTCCGCCCGTGATTTCGGTCGAAGTCCAGACCCTGCCATGATCCGGGTGGCGTTGCCGATGCATTTGCGGACACTGGCCAAGGCATCGGACGAAGTGGAGCTCGACGTGGAAGGTCAGCCGACGCTGCGGTCGGTGCTCGACGCGCTGGAGACCCGCTTCCCGGTCCTGCGGGGGGCGATCCGCGACCACGTCACGTTCAAGCGCCGGGGGTTCGTGCGGTACTTCGCCTGCGAGCAGGACCTGTCGCACGAGCCCGCCGATACCCCGCTGCCGGACCGGGTGGCGAGCGGGGACGAGCCGCTCCGCATCGTGGGGGCGATCTCGGGCGGATAGGCGGCGGGTTTGACAGCGGGCCGTCCCATCCGTACACTCAGCGCTTCACGTCCGGTCTGAGATCAGTCCCGGTATCTTCCACGCCCTGTATTACTTAGCGATCAGGAGAAAACCCACGAATGGAGCAGCGGCGCGAACTCCTCCTGGTCGCCTGGGCGCTGCTGCTCGGACTCTTCCTGTGGTCGATCCATCCGGTGCTGCGCCCGGTGGTGCTGTTCCTGTCGCTCGTCTATCTGCTGACTCCGCTCTTCGGCACCGATCTCTACCGCCGACTCGTCATCACGCTCAGCACGCTGATGCTCCTCTGGCTGATCAGCGTGGCGGGGTCGGTGCTGGCGCCGTTCGCGCTCGCCCTGGTGCTGGCGTACATCGCCGACCCGCTGGTGGATTACGGCGAGCGCCGCGGCGTGAGTCGGACGTGGGGGGCGCTGTTCACGCTGCTGATCGCGATCCTGCTGATCGTGCTCGCGTTCGTCCTGCTGGTGCCGATCGTGGCCGCGCAGGCGGCCCAGTTCCTCGAGGATCTGCCGCGGATGATCGGCGAGTTCCAGGTGTGGTATCGCGCGCAGGTCGGGTGGCTGGCGAACAGCCGGCTGCCGTTCCTGCGTGACGTGCCCTTCGAGCGGGCGCTCACCGTCAACAGCGGCGACATCCAGACGTTCCTGAATCAGCAGTTCGCCGCGGTCGAGCCGTCGTGGCGGGCGGCGGTCGGGCTGGGGCGCGGCGTGCAGACGGCGCTGACGATCCTCGGCTACGTGGTGCTGACGCCGGTCCTGACCTTCTACCTGCTGCGCGACCTGCCCAGCTTGCGGGCGTCGGTGTCGCAGATCCTGCCCCGCGACCGGCGCGAGGAGACGTTGAACTTCCTCCGCCGCTACGACCGCCTGCTGGGGGAGTTTCTGCGTGGCCAGCTGCTGGTGGCCGCGTTCGTCGGGCTCGCCACCGGCATCGGCTTCTGGATCGTGGGGTTCCCGAACCCGATCCTGCTGGGGGTCATCGCCGGCGTCTTCAACATTGTCCCGTACCTGGGGCTGATCGTCAGTCTCGTGCCCGCGCTGGTCATGGCGCTGGTGGATCCGCCGCTCTGGCTGGCGCTGCTCAAGGTCGCCGGCGTGTTCTTCGCGGTTCAGGCGCTGGAGGGGTCGGTGCTGTCGCCAAAGATCATCGGCGACCGCGTCGGTCTGCACCCGGTGTGGATCATGTTGGCGATCCTCGCCTTCGGATCGTTCTTCGGCATCATCGGGCTCTTGCTCGCGATTCCGCTGGCGGTGCTGATCAAGCTGCTGCTCGCCAACAGCCTGGTGATGTACAAGCGGTCGGTCTACTTCCGCACCCGCGACGCCGCCCCGGATCCCGACGAATCCGCCGGTTCGGCCGCGGACCCCGCGTGAGCCGCCCCGTCGTCGCCATCGTCGGCCGCCCGAACGTGGGGAAGTCGACGCTGTTCAATCGCATCATCGGCGCCCGCCACGCGATCGTGGACGACCAGCCGGGAGTGACCCGCGACCGGCACGCCGCCGACACCGAATGGGCCGGCCACCAATTCACGCTGATCGACACGGGGGGGCTCGTCCCCGAGGCGATCGAAGCGCTTGAGCGGCACATCAACGCCCAGATTCATGCGGCGATCGAGGGGGCGGACCTGTGCCTGTTCGTGGTCGACGGGCGCGACGGGATCACCGCCACCGACCGCGACGTGGCCGCCCTGCTGCGCTCCAGCGGCCGGCCCACGCTGGTCGTCGTCAACAAGGCGGACAACACCAAGCAGGCGGAGAAGCTGGTGTGGGAGTTCTACGAGCTGGGCCTGGGCGATCCGCATCCGGTGTCGGCGCTCTCCGGATTGTTGTCGGGCGACCTGCTCGACCACGTCGTGGCGGCTCTGCCGGAGCCGGGCGCGCCGGAGCCGGTCGATCCCGATGAGATCACCATCGCGGTGGTGGGGAAGCCCAACGTCGGCAAATCGTCGTTCCTCAATCGGCTGCTGGGCGAGGAACGGCTGCTGGTGTCGCCGACCGCGGGCACGACCCGGGATGCCATCGATACGCTGATGACGGTGGAGGGCCAGCGGTTCCGGCTGGTGGACACGGCCGGGATCCGGCGCCACTCCGCGCTCGAGGCGGGGATCGAATTCTACACCTACCTGCGCGCCGTCCGGAGCGTCGAGCGTGCCCAGGTGGCGATCGTCATGCTCGATGCCACCGAGCCGCTGTCGCGGCAGGATCTGCGGATTCTCAATCTGGTCGAGGAGCGGCGGCGGGGCATTGTCGTCTGCGTCAACAAGTGGGACCTGGTGGAGAAGGACGACCGCACCGTCGCGAAGTACGAGGCCGACTTTCGCGCCCAGGCCCGCTCGCTCGAGTGGGCGCCGATCGTGACGATGAGCGCGCTGACGGGGCAGCGGGTGCGGCGGGTACTCGACATGGGACGGCAGGTGTGGACGGAATGGCACAAGAAGATCAAGACCCCGGCACTCAATCGCGTGCTCCATGCCGCCACCGCCCGGGTCCAGCCACCGCAGTCGCGCGCGTTGCGTACAAGTCGCATTGTACGCATTCTGTACGGCCACCAGGTGGAGACGGGGCCGCCGCTCATTCTGTTCTATGCCAATGAGCCGCAGGCCGTGCCGGAGCATTACCGGCGCTACCTCGAGCACGCCGTCCGCGATGCGTTCGGGTTCGCGGGCGTGCCGCTGCGGATCGAGCTGCGGCAGGCGTCGCCCGCGTCGAAGCAGCGGGTCGGCACCTCGGACGAGGACGCCGCGGAGAAAGCGGCCAGCACGCGGGGCAACGCCGAGCGGGATTCGCGCTGATGGCGGGCCAGCTGGCGCTGGCCCTCGGGCTGGCCTATGTCGCCGGATCGTTCCCCACCGCCTGGCTGGTCGGCCGGGCGCGCGGCATCGACCTCCGGACCGCTGGCAGCGGCAATTACGGCGCGACCAACGTCTACCGGACGCTCGGCGCGGTGCCGGCGATCGTCGCGCTGGTGGGGGACGTCGCGAAGGGGCTGTTGCCGGTGCTGCTGCTGCCGCGCTGGATTCCGGTGCCGGAGCTGGAGCTGCCGACGTACGGGGTGCTGCTCGCGCTGGCAGCGATCGTGGGGCACGTGTTCTCTCTCTTCCTGCGGTTCCGCGGCGGGAAAGGCGTCGGCACCACGTTTGGTGCCTACCTGGCGCTGGCGCCGTGGGCAACCCTCGCCGCCGCGCTGGTCTGGCTCGCGCTGGTTCGGTGGCGGCGCCTCGTTTCGCTCGCTTCGCTCGCCGCGGCGAGCGTGCTGCTGGTCGCGGTGGTCGTCTCGCAGGCAACCACCTGGCCCGAGGGATGGCCGTTGGTCGCGGCGACCGGGGCGCTGGTGGCGTTCGTCTTCTGGACCCACCGCGAGAATCTCAGCCGGCTGCGGCGGGGGACGGAGCAGCCGATTGTCGCCGGCGGTGGCGAACGGCAGCTGGGAGGTCGGGGGTGAGCGAGCGGCTGGTTGTCGCCGTCATCGGCGCCGGCTCCTGGGGCACGACCCTGGCGAACCTGCTGGCCGGCAACGGTCACGCGGTCCGGCTCTGGGCCCGGTCCGGAGAGCTGGCCGCGGAGATGACGCGGCTGCGGCGCAATCCCCGCTATTTGTCGGGCGCGCCGCTCGCCGAGGCGGTGGTCCCGACGGCCGATCTCGAGGCCGCCGTGGCCGGGGTGGGGCTCGTCGTCTCGGTGGTGCCCAGCCACGCCGTCCGCGACGTGATGGGGCGGGCGGCGCCGGCGCTGGGCGAAGACGCGCTGGTCGTGTCGGCGTCGAAGGGGATCGAGAACGACTCGCTCAAGCGGATGACGGAGGTGCTCGCCGAGGTGCTTCCGCCGGGCGCCGCGTCGCGCTGCGCGGTGCTGTCGGGACCCTCCTTTGCCGATGAAGTAAGTCGCGGGGTGCCGACGGCGGTGACGGTGGCCGCGGCGGCTCCCCCGGTGGCCGAAACCGTTCGCGCCGCGTTCGCCAACGACCGGTTCCGCGTCTACACCTCGACCGATGTCGTCGGGGTCGAGCTGGGCGGAGCGCTCAAGAACGTGATCGCCATCGCCACCGGGATTGCCGACGGCTTGGACTATGGTCATAACGCCCGGGCGGCGTTGATCACGCGGGGTCTGGCCGAGATCTCGCGCCTCGGCCTCGCCCTCGGGGGAGACCGGGTGACCCTGATGGGGCTCGCCGGTCTCGGCGACCTGATCCTGACGTGCACCGGCGAGCTATCGCGGAACCGGGCGGTGGGGGTCCGGCTGGGGCGGGGCGAATCGTTGCCGGAGATTCAGGCCGACATGCGGATGGTCGCGGAGGGGATCCGGACGACGCGTTCGGCCCGGGACCTGGCGGCGCGGATCGACGTCGAGATGCCGATCACCGAGCAGGTGCACGAGATGCTCTACCATGCCAAGAGCCCGCAGCACGTCGTCGACGAGCTGATGACCAGGGATGCCAAACCCGAGTTCGAACGGAGGTCATGATGGCGTACCAGCCGATCGCCCGCAAGGAGTACTACTCGATCGGGGAGGTGTGTGAGCTCACCGGTCTGCGGCCCCACGTCGTGCGCTACTGGGAGACCCAGTTCAAGGGCCTCATGCCGGTCAAGAATCGCGCCGGCAACCGCGCCTACCGACGGCGCGAGATCTCGATGATCCAGCTGGTCAAGACACTGCTGTATGACGAGAAGTACACCATCGAGGGCGCCCGTCAGCGGCTCGACCAGCTGCGCCAGGGCGGGGCGCAGCTCGAGGCCGCGCTGACCGAGACGCGGGTGAGCGATACGGTGCAGACCCTGGCGGCGGATCTTGACCGGCTGGTCGAGTACATCGACGCCTACCGGCGGGGCGAGGTGGGGCCGGGTGAGGCCGAGGCCGCGCCCGCCGACATCCGCAAGGGATAGCGCCGCCGATTCCCTCGGCAATCCCCGGTCGATCACTCCTCGACGTCGGCCCGCAATTTTTCCCCCTCGCTTCGCGTCGGTCGGATCGTGCGATCCCGATTCAGTCCGAGCGCCTGTTGCCGGGCCGGGGACGATCCCGCTTTCGGCCGCCCCAGGCGCATGCGCCAGTCGCGCCACTTGAGCCGGAGATCAGCCACCCGATGGCCCGGCGCCTCGTAGCCGAAGGCACGGTAGGTGCCCGGCTCGACGCGTCCCTTCCCCCCCACGAATTCCGTGAACCGGTAGCCCCACGCGTCGAACACCGCGAGCGCGTCGGGCCGGGCGGCCAGATCCTCGGCCTGCATCTCGCTGTACGGCTGGCCCTGACCGATCTCCACGTAGTCCCACAGGTCGTCCGGAACCTCGATGCCGCCATACCGGCACTGCCAGACGAGCGGAGCATAGGCTTCGCGATCATTTTCGAAAGGCTCGGCCTGGGGATCGAAATACTCGGGATGGCGGAGGATCTTCGGGCGACCGGCCCCATCGAGTTCGTCACCGCCCCCGTCGCCGTAGCAGAAAAAGGCGGCGGTGCGGCCCTCGAGGTGGTTCTGGCTCAGCGCCGTCCACTCGCGAGCGTGCTCGAGAGCCATCGCGAGCTCGGGATTCTTGTGGTCAATCAGGTCCTCGCGAGGATTGCCGCCGTTCATGCAGACCAGCCGGTCGAAGAGGAGCTTCAGGTTGCTGGTCGGGGCGTACCAGTTGATCGGGCCGATGATCGCCCAGGCGTCGGCCAGATCGAGCCGCGCGTACAGATCCAAGTCCCACAAGAGGTCTGGCTCGGCGCGGTTTCCCGCCGCATAGCAGTTGCAGGGCCAGACGCAGAGCGCCATCGAGGTGGAGACGCAGGCATTGCAGCTCTGAATGCGGGCGCGGCCAAACACGTTGCCCAGATCCTCATAGTCCACTTCCCACGCCGCGGGGAGCCGCTTCGCCAGGCGCAGCATCAGCATCCGCGCCTTGGAATCAACCCCCGGGCAGTTGTACTGCCGGCGATCGGAGCCGGCGAGAATCAGGACGCGAAACGGCCGGCTGGCGGGGGGCAGTTTGCCGTTGTCGTCGTTGGGTTGCATCGCCGCGGGGAAAAGGGGAGAGCTAGCCCCTCATATTGCGAACGGCGCTCATCGCCGCGTCGTGCCGCGCCCGGGCGACGCCGGGAAGGGTGCGGTAGCGACGGCCGTCGTTCTCGATCATCTGGCGGATCGTCCGCATCTCGCGGTCGAGCGTGGCGAGGCGGCCGGTGGCACGTGCCCGCCGCCCGACCGAGGCGAGCGTGCGGTCGCGTTGCACGGCATGGAAGTGCAGCCGCTGAGCGTACGCCTGCAGCCAGGACGAGTGATCGATCCACGCGGCCCGCTGGCCCGGGCTCAGCCGGGCGGGCGGTGGGTCATCCGCGAGGTCGCCGAAGATTGCGCCGACCTGACGTGCGGTGAGTGGTCCCGTTTGGGCCTGGAGCGCCGGCGCCGCCACGAGCAGGGCGGCGAGGAACATCATCGGCCGCAGAAGCCTGAAGTGATCGGCGTGGTACATGGCGGAAGAGGGTAACGAGTGGCGCCGCCAGCTGTCAATTGATTTCCAGCCCGCGGATGACGGGCCATCGGTCAGCCGGTAGATTCCCGTTCGATGCCGAGTCGGGGCGTAGCGCAGCCCGGTAGCGCACCTGAATGGGGTTCAGGTGGTCGCAGGTTCAAATCCTGTCGCCCCGACCACTTTTCCTGCCTGGTCGAGGCTCATCCCGTAGTGACTGGGTCCCCAAGCTGGTGCCCCGCCGACACCATCACCGCGGACCCCGCGGCGACGAACGCCGAGCGGGGCGGCGCGCGGAGCGCTGGAACGAAGGCCGCGCCGTAGAGGCCGGCGACGTCGCAGTCGAGCGTCGCCTGACGCGCCGGCCACACGGCCCACGGCGGATGCGTCACCTGATACTCCGCGGTGCAACCGTCCCGCAGCGCGGTGTAGCCCCAGTAATGCTCGGTGATGAATGCTGCCTCCGAGTCGGGCGCCGGGAGTATCGGCCGGCCGGCGGTTTCTGCGCTCAGTCCCTCCCACCGGCCGTTGTGGCGCCACTGGTAGGCCACGGCACCGGAGGCCCCGGCTTCCGCCTGGTCCATCGCGATCCGGTGTCGCATCGGCAGGGCGCGGTACGGCTCCTGATAGCGGGTCCGGGCCACCCACGCGATGGCGCGTCGTGGAACGAGCTCGCGGATGAACACCACGCCCCGGCGCCACCCCTCCGGCCCCTCGCGCCGCACGTAAAACCGAAGATTGACCTCCTCGAAATGGCGATGGAAAGGAATCGGGATCCCCCGCACGCGCGTGTGGCGGAACAGGAAGCCCACCATGCTGATCAGCGCGCCCCCATTCCAGGTGTCGAGCGCGGTGCCGCGCGGAACGTAGGGTGCGAGGACCTCCGGCGCGATCTCGAAGTTGAGCATCGCGAGGGAGCGCCATTCGGCGGTCAGAAAGGGCCGCTCGAGCGCCGTCAGGCCGGCTCCTGCCGCCGCAGCCGCTCCAGCTCACGGCGCGCCTTCTTGGTCGGCCGTCCCCTGCCGTCGTGGGTCGCCTGGGGCAGGGCGGCGAGCTGGAGCGCCAGCGTCTCGCGCGCCTGACGGCTGGCGGGCGACTCCTCATACAGGGCGGCCGCCTCGCGCGTCGGGCCGCGGCGGTCGGCCAGCCCGCGAACCACGAGCTCGTGGACGAAGGGTCCCTTCCGGACGCGCACCGCGTCGCCGATGCGCAGCGGATGCGCCGGCTTCGCCCGCCGCGTGTTGACGATCGCCTTGCCGCCGGCGATGGCCTGGGCGGCGAGGGCCCGCGTCTTGAACAGCCGTGCGGCCCAGAGCCAGCGGTCGAACCGCACGCTTTTGCCCGCCCCGTCCGTCACGCGTCCATGTCCAGCGTGATCCTCACCGGCCGGAAGGGCTCCTCGGAGAACGCCATTCGCACGCGGTGGTCGAGGTCGGCGACATCGATGCCCATGAAGATGGGGGCGACGCCCGCCGCCGTCCGGATCCGATTCAGTCCCCGCGCGGCCTGACGCGCGGCGGAGGGCTTGCCGCGATAACGGTTCAGATGCGCAGCCGCGAGGTGAATCAATCCCTGCACTCCTTCCGCCGGAGCGCCGCGCCGGCCAGCGGCGTGCCAGAGGCCTTCGAGGACCTCGTGGGATTCCCACCAACAACAATAATTGTAGAGGTCGATCGCGTAGAGATACGGGGTGAGGGTGCGCCAGTCGGATGGTCTCCAGGGAGGCGGGGGGGCGCCGTCCCAGCCGAGCACAGCGACGGGAAGGCTTCCGGCGGGGCGGCGGGG
>JBHENR010000195.1:0-3551 GCA_046262555.1 Gemmatimonadota bacterium
GCCTCGGGCGCCTCGGCCAGCTGGCCCTTCCTCGCCTGCCGCTCGAGGTTCCGCCCGATCGTGACGCGCGCCCGCTCCAGCGCCGCCGGGGCGTCGTCCACCAGGCGCACCTCGCGCCCCGCGAGCGCGAAGACGTGCGCGATCCCGTTCCCCATGGTGCCGGCGCCTACCACGCCGACCGTGCGGACTGCCGCCGCGCTGGCGCGCCCGCTCGCCCGCTCCCCGGGCGCCACGAACGGGCTGGCGTCCGGCAGCCCCGACGTCGCCGAGCCGGCCCCGGCCGCAGCCGTCGGAGAAGAGGCGGTCACACGCGTTCGACGGCCATCGCCACGGCGTTCCCGCCGCCCAGGCAGAGCGTCGCCAGCCCGAGCGCGGCGTCGCGCTGGCGCATCTCGTACAGCAGCGTGACGAGGACGCGGGCACCACTCGCCCCGATCGGATGCCCCAGCGCCACCGCTCCGCCGTTGACGTTCACCCGCGACCAATCCCAGCCCAGCTCCTTCCCGTCCGCCAGGGCCTGCGAGGCGAACGCCTCGTTCACCTCGATCAGGTCGAAGTCCCCGATCGCGAAGCCACCCTTCTCCATCAACCTCCGCACCGCGACGACGGGCGCGTAGAAGAGGAGCTCCGGGTCCGTGCCGCCGGTGGTGTACTCCCGGATGCGCGCCAGCGGCTCCAGCCCGCGCTCGGCGGCGGCCGCCGCGGACATCACCACGACGGCCGCCGCGCCGTCGTTGATGCCGGAGGCGTTCCCCGCCGTCACCACGCCGCCCTCCGGACGGAAGGCGGGGCGCAGGCGACCCAGCTTGGCCAGGTCCGTGTCCTTGCGCGGCCCTTCGTCCCGGTCGACCACCGCTTGCCCCCCCTTGCCGTTCACCTCGACGGGCACGATCTCGGCGTCGAAGCGCCCCGACTCGATGGCCTCCACGGCCTTGCGGTGGCTCTCCAGCGCGAAGGCGTCCAGCTCCTCGCGCCCGATGCCCGAGCGCTCGGCCGTGAGCTCGGCGTAGCTGCCCATGTGCGCGTTGCCGAAGCCGCACCAGAGGCCGTCGAGGATCATCGCGTCCTTCAGCTCGGCGTCCCCGAACCTCAGACCCTCGCGTGCGTTCTGGAGGAGGTAGGGCGCGTTGCTCATGCTCTCCATGCCGCCGGCCACCGCGACCTGCAGGTCCCCGGCGCGGATCGCCTGCGCCGCCAGCATCGTGGCCTTGAGCCCGGAGCCGCAGACCTTGTTCACCGTATAGGCGGAGACGGCCGGCGGGAGCCCCGCCTTGAGCGCCGCCTGCCGCGCCGGCGCCTGGCCGACGCCGGCCTGCAGCACGTTGCCCATCACGACCTCCTCGACGTCCTCGGGCGCCACGGCCGCCCGCCGCAGCGCCTCGCGGATCGCGACGGCGCCGAGCTCCGGCGCGCGGAGCGGTGCCAGTCCGCCGAGGAAGCGGCCGATCGGGGTGCGCGCCGCGCTCACGATGACCGGGTCTCGAGTGGGGTCCACGGCGGGACGGCGGCCCTTGCCGGCCTGCGTGATCTCCTGCTGCTCGACCGCTGCGCTCAGGATGATCTCCTCCGGGTCCGTCCTCGGCTGGCGTGGGACTCCCGATCGGCACCGGCGCGCGAGCAGCGCGGCACGGCGCGGGCCTCTACTCGGCCGCCCAGCGCAGCGCCTGGCGCTCGTCGAGCGTCAGCCGGCCCACCGGCGGGCCCGGCTCGTGCTCGAGGACGAGGCGCCAGCCCTCCCGCGCCGCCTGCGGGAGCAGTCGCTTCTTCGTGGCCAGGGAGTCAAGGGGAAAGAGGTCGTAGGCCATAATATACGGATAGGGCAGGTGACTCGCCGTGGGCACCAGGTCCGCGCAGAAGAGGGCCGCCTGGCCGCCGCCGTCGACGCGCACGCACTGGTGAAAGCGCGTGTGGCCGGGCGCGGGCACGTAGCGCACGCCCGCCAGGACCTCCGTCCCGGGCTCCACCTGCTCGAGCTGCCCCGCGGCCTCGACGGGGAGGAAGTTGTCGCTGCGGTAGCTCGCCCGGTTGCGCTCGGTCGCGGCGAGCGCGTCGTCCCACTCCCCCGCCACGGCCACGTAGCGCGCGCGCGGGAAGGTCGGCACGACCGCGCCCTGCCCATCCAGGGTCGTGTTGCCGCCACAGTGGTCGAAGTGCAGGTGCGTGTTGATCACGACCCGGACGTCCGGCGGTTCGACTCCCATATCCGAGAGCTCCGCCAGGAGCCCGCGCGGTCGCTCCACGCCATAGATGTCGCAGAACTTGGGGTCCAGGACGGCCTCCTTGGACCCGATGCCGGTGTCGACCAGCGCGGGGCCGCCGGGGCCCTCGAGGAGGAGGCAGCGGAGCGCCAGCCGGATGCGGTTGCGGTCGTCGGCGGGGATGCGGCGCTCCCAGAGCGGCTTGGGGACCACCCCGAACATCGCGCCCCCATCCAGCCGCTGGAACCCGTCGTTCAGCACGGTGACGCGCCAGGAGCCGAGGTCCAGGACGGGCCTTTCGGCACCCCCGCTCGGCACCGTCAGCGAGCCGGATCCCGTGCCTGGGCCGCCCGCTTCAGCTCGCCGCGGGAAATCACGACCCGCTGGATCTCGCTCGTTCCTTCGCCGATCTCGCAGATCTTCGCGTCGCGCATCATCCGCTCCACCGGGTGGCGCGACGTGTACCCGGCGGCGCCATGGATCTGGACGGCCTGGGTGGTGGCCCACATCGCGAGCTCCGAGCAGAACAGCTTGGCCATCGCCGCCTCGCGCGCGAACGGCCGGCCGGCGTCCCTCAGCCGCGCCGCTTGCCACGTCAGGTGGCGCCCCGCCTCGATCCGCAGCGCCATGTCGGCGAGGATGAACGAGACGGCCTGGAACTCGCCGATCGGCCGGCCGAACTGCTCCCGCTCGAGGGCGTGGCGCAGCGACGCCTCGTAGGCGCCCACCGCGAGGCCGAGCGAGAAGGCGCCGATCCCGACGCGCCCGCCGTCCAGCACGCTGAGGAACTGCTTGAACCCCGCGCCCTCGACGCCGAGCAGGTTCTCGCGCGGCACGCGGACGTCCTCGAGCACGAGCTCGCTCGTGTCCGAGGCGCGCCAGCCGAGCTTGTCCTCCTTCTTGCCGGCCCGGAACCCGGGCATCCCCGCCTCGAGGATGAACGCCGAGACGCCGCTGCCGCCGCGGCCCGGCTCCGTGGTCGCGGTCACCACGAAGGTGCCGGCGACGCCGCCGTTGGTGATGAACATCTTCGAGCCGTTCAGGACCCACGCCTCCCCGTCGAGAACCGCCCGGGTGGCCGTGGCCCCCGCGTCGGATCCCGAGGTCGCCTCGGTCAAGCCGAACGCCGCCAGCTTCGTCCCGCGCGCCAGGTCCGGCAGATACCGGCGCTTCTGGGCCTCCGTCCCGAACATCGCGATGGGCATCGCCCCCAGGCTCGTGTGCGCCCCCACGGTGATGGCGTGCGAGGCGTCCACCCGCGCCAGCTCCTCGACCGCGACGCAGAGCGCCAGGGACGACATGCCGAGGCCGCCGTACTCCCGCGGCAGCGGGATCCCGAACCAGCCGCGCTCC
>JBHENR010000196.1:0-4025 GCA_046262555.1 Gemmatimonadota bacterium
AAGCCGCGCCCGCCGGACGCGCCGGACGGCACCTGGCGGATGGCGCAGGCCGACGTGGACCGGGTGCAGGAGTTCCGCAAGTGCATCGAGTGCTTCCTCTGCCAGGACGTCTGCCACGTGCTGCGGGACCACCATCTGCACGAGGAGTTCGTCGGCCCGCGGTTCCTGGTTTATGCGGCGGCGCTCGAGATGCATCCGCTGGATACAGAGAATCGCGTAGCCGATCTCAAGCGCGCGCAGGGCATCGGCTACTGCAACATCACCAAGTGCTGCACCACGGTCTGCCCGGAGAACATCACCATCACCGACAACGCGATCATTCCGCTCAAGGAACGGGTGGTGGATCAGCTCTACGATCCGCTGACACGGCTGCTGCGCATGGTTTCAAAGGCCTGAGGAGGTGTCGACGTGGCGGAACTGAAGCCCCTCTCGCGGGAGGCGATTCCGGCGGCGCTGGAAAAGGCCGAACGGTACCGGCTGCTCAACGAGCCGGCGCAGGCGGAGAGCATCTGCCGGGACATCCTGCGGGTGGACGCGGAAAGCCGCCCGGCGCTGGCGACTCTGCTCCTCGCGCTCACCGATCAATTCGGGCGTCCCGGCCGCGCATTCGTCAACGAGGCGCGCGCGGTGCTGGAGCGACTCGGCGGTCCGTACGAGTCGGCCTACTACCAGGGACTGATCTGTGAGCGGCAGGGAACGGCCCAGATCCGGCAGGGCGGGCCCGGCGCGGATGCGGTGGCGCACAACTGGCTGCGGGAGGCGCTGACGTGGTACGAGCGGGCGGAAGCCGTGCGGCCGGCGGACAACGACGACGCGATCCTGCGGTGGAATGCCTGCGTGCGGCAGTTGCGGGATCACGGGCTGGTGCCACGGGCGGAAGACGAGATCGAGCAGCCGCTGGAGTAAGCTGCGCCGGCGCTGTGGACTAGCGCAGGATCGAATAGGGGTTGAGCGGAATCCCCTCCCACCACCGTTTGTCGGGATGCAGCAGCGAGATCGCGAAGTGGACGTGCGGCGTCGTGGCGTTTCCGGTCGACCCGACATAGCCGATCACCTCGCCGCGCTTCACGGCGTCGCCCTGCTTCAGGCCGGCGGCATAGCGGTCCAGATGGGCGTAGTAGTAGCCGAACGTCTGGCTCGCATCGAACTGGTAGATCGTGATCCCGCCCGCCTCGCTGGTGTGGAGCTTGGCGATGGTGCCGTTCTCCACCGCCAGGACGGGCGTGTTGCGCGGCGCCATGATGTCCATCGCATGATGGGTTCGCTGGCCGCGCGCGTCGTGGAAATTGTCGCGCAACACGTCGCCGGCAACGCCCTCCGCCGGCACCAGCAGACGGCGGTCCCGCAACTCCTCGACCAGCACGGCGATCGAATCCGCCGACAGCGTGTCCAGCCGCTCGACCACCGAAGCGGAGGCTGAGCCCCACGGGCGTCGGGCCGACGGCGTATCGGGGGCCGTGCCGGCGGCCGGAACCGGGTCGGAGACGAGGCGAAGGGGGGCCTCGGCGAAGGGACTATTTCCCGCACCAGTGCGCTCGTCCCTGCGGTCGGGTGAGTCCGCCAGCGTCGACTGCCGGCTGGCCGGGTCCGCTGCGGCCTGCAATTCATCCCCCGAAGACAGCCGACCAAAGGCGTACAGGGTGCCGCCGATGCCGGTGGCGAAGCCGCCGATAACCACGGCGAGATACAGCACACTCAGGCGTTGTGATTCGAGCCGATCGGGGTGAGGTGGGGCGGGCATGAATGACTATACCCGGATATAGCCTGCGTGTGCCCCGGGGGGGCAGTCACGGCCCCCCCGAAAGGGCCGCCGCAGCAGGACTATCCGCGAGGGGCCGGCGGAAGATCGAACGTGGGCAGGGTGACGAAATTGAACCAGAAGCGTTCGATCGCCTTGACCACGGTTTCGAACTGGGAGAAGTCCACCGGCTTGGTGATATAGCAGTTGGCGTGGCGGTCGTAGCACTCCGCGATGTCGGCCTCGGCGGTCGAGGTGGTGAGCACGATGACGGGAATGCGCCGGAGCACCGCGTCGGACTTGATCTCGGCCAGCACCCGGCGGCCGTCCACCCGCGGCAGGTTCAGGTCGAGTAGCACCAGGTCGGGCCGGGGCGCGTCGGCGTAGAGCCCCTCGCGGCGGAGAAATGCCATCGCCTTCTCCCCATCCTCGGTGACGTACAGCCGGCTCGGCACCCCCGCTTCCTTCAGCGCCTCCTCGGTCAGGTAGACGTCGGAGGGGTTGTCCTCGACGAGAAGGATATCGGCGGGTTTGGCAGGCATTGGTCAAGGATAGTGAGCTTTGGTCAAAACGGCAATAAGGACGTCAAGCCGGGACGTTTGAGGGCTTATCTATATCTTCCAGAGAGAACAGACCATTAAGATATAATCTCTGTGGCCCCGGAGTTGCAGGTGAAAGGCAAGGCCTGGGGCAATCCCCCGGGAGCATGGGCCACCTCCACCGAAAGAACGCCATGTCGAGGAACTGGCTGATCGAAGCCGCCCGCCGCGCGGGGCTCACGCCCGCGGGGAACGAACCGCTCGAGCTGGCGGGGCTCTCCGCTGCGGACGCGTGGGCCCTGGTCGGCACGGCGTTCGGGGTGACGCCCGAGACGCTCGCCAAGCACGTGGCCGCGCACTTCGCCCTCGAGCTGGCCGATTTCGAGGCCTTCCAGCCGCGCGCCCTGCGCCGCGTCCCCGAGAAATTCGCCCGTCGCTACGAGATCTTTCCGCTCAGCGAAACGAGCCAGCATCTCGTGGTGGCGACCTGCGACCCGATGAATTTCGACACCGAGTACTCGCTCGCATTTGCCAGCGGGCTGACACCGGTCTTCCAGGTGGCGCCGCCGGCAGCCATCCGGGAGGCGATCAAACACGGGTATTCGCCCCAGGCGTCGATCGAATCGCTGCTCCGGACGGCGCCCGCGGTGGACCGCGATACGGTCCGCATGCTGGAGGAGATCCGCCCCGAGACGCAGGCGGCGGTGGAGACGCTCGACGTGGACGATGCGCCGGTCGTGCGGCTGGCGAACCTGATCATTCACGACGCGGTGACCCGGCGCGCGAGCGACATTCACATCGGTCCCGGACCCGGCGGCGGCGCGGTGCGGTTCCGGATCGACGGGGTGCTGCAGGATTACCTCCAGATGCCGATCCCGGCGCTCAATCGGGTCGTCTCGCGCATCAAGATCATCGGCAATCTGGACATCACCGACCGGCACCGGCCCCAGGACGGGCGGACGCGCGTCCAAGTGAACAACCAGCCATTTGATCTGCGGATCTCGACCGTGCCGACGCGGGACTCCGAGAACGCCGTCATCCGGATCCTGGATCCGAAGGCGTCCACGCGGTTCCGCGATCTCGCCCTCCCGGTGGCCGATCTCGACCGGTTCCGGCAGCTCCTGGCCCATCGCGACGGAATCGTGATCGTCACCGGCCCGACCGGGTCGGGCAAGACGACCACGCTCTACGCCGGCATCCGTGAGCTGGCCACGGGCGACGTCAACATCATGACGGTCGAAGACCCGGTGGAGTACGAGCTGCCGGGCGTGACGCAGATCCAGGTCGAGGCGGAGCGCGACGTGACGTTCGCCTCGGCCCTGCGGGCGATTCTGCGACAGGACCCCGACGTCATCTTCGTGGGCGAGATCCGCGATCAGGAGACCGCGCAAGTGGCGGTGCAGGCGAGCACGACCGGCCACCTGGTCCTCGCCACGCTCCACACCAATAGCGCACTGGGCATCATCCCCCGGCTGGCGGAGCTGGGTCTCGACATGACGAGCATCGAGTCGTCGCTGCGGGGGGCTCTGGCCCAGCGGCTGGTGCGGCGTGTCTGCACCAAGTGCGCGAAGGTCGTCTCCGACGACCCGACGACGGAAGAGGAGCACCTGTCCGCTCGGTACCGTTGCCCCCCCACGGTGCGGGCGATCGGCTGCGAGCACTGCCTCATGACGGGCTACCGCGGTCGGATCCCCGTGGCCGAAGTCTTCACCATGGATTACCGGCTGCAGGAGCTGGTCGCCCGCACC
>JBHENR010000197.1:0-4651 GCA_046262555.1 Gemmatimonadota bacterium
ATCGCCCTGACGGTCGCGATCCTGGCACTGGCAGGCTGCGCCACCGGTGGGCCTCGCGCCGAGCCCACCCCGTCACCACTTCTTCATCCGGAGGATCCCGCCATGAACGAGACCGCGCCCGACACGTTTCAGGTCCGGTTCCAGACCAGCCGGGGCGACGTCGTGGTTGAGGTCCATCGCGACTGGGCGCCGCATGGGGCCGACCGGTTCTACAACCTGGTGCGTAATGGCTTCTACGACGGGGCGCGTTTCTTCCGCGTCATCGAGGGGTTCATGGCCCAGTTCGGCGTCAGCGGCGATCCCGCCGTATCCGCCGCCTGGCGGAATCAGCGGATTCCCGACGACCCCGTCGTCGCCAGCAACACCCGCGGCCAGATTACGTTCGCGACGGCCGGGCCCGGCACCCGGACCACTCAGCTGTTCATCAACTTCGGCAACAACGCCCAGCTCGACGGCATGGGGTTTGCCCCGTTCGGCACGGTAGTGAGCGGGATGGACGTGGTGGACAGCCTGCACGCCGGCTACGGCGAGGGGGCGCCCCGCGGGCGCGGACCGTCCCAGGATCGCCTCCAGGCCGAGGGGAATGCCTATCTCGAACGTGACTTTCCCGATCTGGATTACATCGTCAAGGCAGAGATCCTCGGCGACGCGTCTCGATGAGCGCGCGCCGCCCGCGCAAACTGCCGGCTGGGCTCGCGGCCGCCATACTCGGCGTTTGGCTGGCCCTGGCGTGCTCTTCCTACTCCGACGACGGCACCGGCCCGGGACGTGAGCTGCGGCAGGCGGGGCTTGACGCCGCCCGGGCGCAGTGGGAGGACGCCGGCATCGAGAGCTACCGCTGGACCGTGCGGCGCGGCTGCTTCTGTCCCATCGAATACAACCGCCCGGTCATCGTGCGAGTGGAGCGCGGCGTGAAGACCGCGGTCACCGATGTCGAGACCGGGGAGCCGGTGAGCGCCCAGCGCGCCAGTCAGTATCCGACCGTTGAAGGGTTGTTCGACATTATCCAGGCAGCGATCGATCATGAAGCCGATCGGCTCGAGGTAAGCTACGACTCCGCGTTCGGCTACCCGCGCGAGGTCTTCATCGATCAGGAGATCTACGCGGTGGACGAAGAGCAGACGTACGAAGGTTCGGGGCTGCAGCCCGACTAGCGAACCCTTTTCCGGAGGCGACCATGCGGGGTGGGATCGACGGATCGCGAGTGCTGCTGGGCGGCCTGGCGGCAGGGCTCATCATTAATATCAGCGAGACCGTGCTCAACGGGGTCGTCATCTCCGAGAAAAGCACAGCGGCGATGCAGGCGCTCAATCTCGCGCCCGTGACGGGGGGTGACATTGCGATGTACGTGGCGATGGGTTTCGCGCTCGGCATCCTCCTCGTCTGGCTCTACGCCGCCATGCGTCCGCGGCTGGGGCCCGGCCCCTGGACGGCGATGAAGGCGGGGTTCGTCGCCTGGTTTCTGATTTACGTCTGGAGCTTCGTCAATTTCACTGCGATGGGTCTCTTTCCGACGGACTTGAACCTGATTTCTACGGTCTGGGGCTTCTTCGAGATCATGATCGCGAGCCTGGTCGGCGGCTGGGTCTACCGGGAGGTGTAGCTGCCCGCGCGGCGCGTCCTGATGCTCGAGCCGCGGGGGTTCGGCGCCAACCCCGAGACCGCGGCGGACAACCTTTTTCAGCGACCGGCACCGGCTGATTCGGCCCCGTTGGCCGCACTCGCGGCCAGCGAGTTCCAGCGGCTCCGCGCGGCGCTCGAGGCCGCCGGGGTCGAAGTCGTCGTGCCCGCCGCTCCGGTCGCCGCGGAGCCGGCCCCGCCCGACGCCGTCTTTCCCAACAACTGGTTCTCCACCCATCCGGGCGGCCGGCTCGTCCTCTATCCCATGAAAGCCGTCAGCCGGCGGGCCGAACGGCGGCCTGACGTAGTGGCGTGGCTCCGCGAGCGCTACCCGCTCGTGGACGACCTGACCCCATTCGAAGCGGAGGGGCGCTTTCTCGAGGGTACGGGCAGCCTCGTCATCGACGAGCGAGCTTGCACGGTCTACGCCGCCACCTCGGCCCGCACCGACCCGGGCCTGGTTGCCGAGTGGGGGCGCCGCCTGGGCTTCACGCCGGTCGTCTTCAGCGCCCGGGACCGCGCCGGGCGGGAGATCTACCACACCAACGTCCCGCTCAGCGTCGGGACGGCGTTTGCGGTCGTCTGCACTGCGGCCACCAGCGACCCGGTGGAGCGCGCGCAGCTCCTCACGGCCCTGGCCGCCCCCGGCCGGGAGCTCATCGACATCTCGTACGATCAGCTGGAAGCCTTTTGCGGCAATATCCTGGAGCTCCAGGGGACGGACGGCCCGGTGGTGGCGATGTCGACGCGGGCCTGGAACGCCTTCTCGAGTGCCCAGCGCGCGGCGCTCGCGGGCCACGCCGAGGTGGTCCACGCCGATCTCGAAACGATTGAAACCTACGGTGGTGGCAGCGCCCGCTGCATGCTGGCAGAGCTCTTCTGAGGGGAATAACTTGGCCCCGCGTTCGTCATCCCCATTCATCATATCGAGACAGGATTTTATGACCGAAATCGCGACGTTTGGCGCCGGCTGCTTCTGGGGAGTCGAGGCCGCCTTCCGCCAGATCCCGGGCGTGACGGCCACCGCGGTCGGCTACCTCGGCGGAACGATGGAAAACCCCACCTACAAAGATGTCTGTAGCGGGCGGACCGGTCATGCCGAAGTCGTGCAGGTGACCTACGATCCGGCGGGGGTGTCATTCGAGGCGCTGCTCGACGTGTTCTGGTCGAATCACGATCCGACCACACTGAACCGCCAGGGGCCGGACGTGGGGACGCAGTACCGGTCGGCGATCTTCGTCCATGGGCCGAAGCAGGAACTCGCCGCCCGCGCCTCGCTGGCGCGGCTCACGGCCGAGTCGGCGTTCCGCCAGCCGATCGTTACCGAGATCGCTCCCGCGACGACGTTCTACACGGCCGAGGATTACCACCAGCAGTACCTCGAGAAGCGCGGCCTCGCGTCGTGCCACATCGCCCAGCCGTGACGCCGCCGACCCGTACGACGGCTCCGGCCGACGCGAAGCCGCGACGGGGAACGGCGGAGGATCTGCCCTCGGGCGGGGGAGAGCTCGAGATCCGCCGGCCGGCGGACTACCCGCTCGACCGCCGCCAGTTGCTCGACCTCTATTACTACATGCTGCTCAACCGCCGGCTCGAGGAGCGGCTGGTCAATCTCTACCGGCAGAGGAAGGTGATCGGTGGTGTTTATCGCTCGCTGGGACAGGAGGCCGAGTCCGTCGGCACCGCCTACGCGCTGGGGCCGCAGGACATCATCAGCCCGCTGATCCGGAACCTGGGGTCGATCCTCGTCAAGGGCGCCACCCCGGTGGACATCCTCAAGCAGTACATGGCGAAGGGGACCGGCCCGTCGAAGGGGAAGGACCTCAACATTCATTTCGGCGATCTGGAGAAGGGCTTCATCGGGCCGGTGTCGATGCTGGGGGACATGATCCCGGTGATGGCTGGCGTGGCGCTCGGCTCGCGGCTGAAGGGAGAGGAGCGGGTCTGCCTCGTCTACATCGGCGACGGCGGCTTCTCCACCGGGGCTGCCCACGAGGGGTGGAACTTCATCTGCGCCCAGCAGCTGCCCGTCATTCTCGTGGCCGAGGACAACGGCTACGCCTACTCGACCCCTACCTCCAAGCAGATGGGCAACCGCAACATGGTGGATCGCGCCCTGGGCTACGGTTGCGCCGGGGAACAGGTGGACGGCAACGATGTGCTGGCGTCGTGGGCGGCCGCGCGGCGGGCGGTCGATCGCGGTCGCGCCGGTGACGGGCCGACGTTGATCGAAGTCAAGACGTATCGCCGAAAGGGGCACGCGGAGCACGACGATCAGCGGTACGTGCCGCCCGGCGAGCTCGACGACTGGATGGCCCGGGACCCGGTCGAGCGGTACGAGCGGTTCCTCGCCACAGACGAGGTCGCCACGCCCGAGCAGCTGGCGCTGGTGGACGCCCGGATCCGCGAGCAGCTCGACGTGGCGGTCGATGCGGCCGAGGCGTCTCCCATGCCCGAGCCGCGGACCGCGCTCGACGACGTCTGGTCGACTCCCCGCTGGCCGCACGCGCATCCGAACTTTCACGACTGGATGAAGGAGATCTCCGGGTGACGCGACGGTCGCTGCTACAGACGCTGCCTGCTGCCCTGATGGTGCTGGCCGCCTGCTATGCTGCGCCATCTGAACGGCAGCCGCCGCCCCAGCCTGATCCGGATGTCGAGTGGACCCACCGGGTCACGCTCCAGCTTCGTCAGCGGGCGTCGTTCGACCGCGGCGCGCTGGAGATTTCCCTGCGGGAGACGGGGCTGAGCGAAGCGCTCATCTACATCGGTGGCGTCGCCGCGCGTCAGGAGCTGCTCCACGTCGGCAGCGGCGGCGGCGCGCGGGTGGGCCAGTACGACATCGAGCTCGTCTCGACCGGAATCAGCGGCTCGGCCACGCTCGAAATCTCGAAACGGCGATGAGCGCCGAGAAGTCAGCAGCCCCCACCCGCGGCGGCACCACCACCTACCTCGAGGCGATCCGCCAGGGCCTCTGGGAGGAGATGGAATCCGACGAGCGGGTCTTCATCCTGGGCGAGGACGTCGGTGT
>JBHENR010000198.1:0-8295 GCA_046262555.1 Gemmatimonadota bacterium
CAGGAGCCGCGCGACGCGCGGGGGGGGCGCGTGGTCCTCCGGCCGCTCCCCCGGGGGGGCGGTCAGCGAGAGGAACGCCCCCTCGCAGGCCGCGAAGAAGGCCGCCACGGCGAGGCCCGCGCCGAGCCCGGCGGCCAGCACTACACCAGGCATCACCTCAGGACTCACGCGCCCGAGACATCCGGCGGCGGGAAGGCGCGCTCCACCCACTGCTCCTGCGCCGCGCGCATGGCCGCATCGGCCGCGTCGGTCTCATGGTCGTGGCCGGCAAGGTGGAGCGCTCCGTGCACGAACAATCGCCACACCTCGCGGGCCAGCGGCTCCCCTCGATCAGCCGCCTGCACCCGGGCCCGGTCGAGCGAGACGTAAATGTCGCCGTGGACGCCGGCGCTGTGCTCGGGATCGTAGGGGAACGCGAGCACGTCGGTGGCGCCCGCGCGGCCGCGAAAGCGGCGGTTCAAGTCGGCGAGCTCCGCGTCGCCGGTGAGAATGCAGTGGACCGCACCGGAGTCGGCCAGGCCTTCGGCCCGCAGACACGCGACCAGAACCCGCGTGGGAAACGGAGTCAGGTCAGGCGGGGGTGCGACCGACGGATGGAACGTCACCCGCAGGCTCAGGGCGCACCTCCGGGGCATGGAGTGAAACCGTGGGATATTCGATCCGGTGGTGATGGATCCCGATGAGCACGCTGACGAATTGCTGCTCGATGCGGGCCAGGTCCCGGAACGTGAGATCGGCGGAATCGAGCTGCCGCTCCTCCTGACGCCGGGCGATGATCCGCCGCACGACCTCGCGGAACCGTTCCGGACTCGGCTCCCGCTCGGCCCGGCTCGCCGCCTCCACCGAATCGGCCAGCATCACGACAGCGGTCTCCTTGCAGCGCGGGGTCGGGCCCGGGTAGGCGAAGTCGCTTTGCGCCCGCGGCGCGCCCGGATCTTCCTCCTCGGCCTTGTTCCAGAAGTACGCCAGCCGGGTGGTGCCGTGGTGTTCGCGAATGAAATCGCAGACCCGCTCGGGAAGCCCGGCCGCGCGGGCCATCTCCACGCCGTCGGGCACGTGTCGCGAGATGATCCGGGCGCTGGCCTTCGACCGCAGCTGATTGTGGGGGTTGAATCCGTCACGTTGATTCTCGGCGAAGTATTCCGGCCGCTGCACCTTACCGATATCGTGGTAGTAGGCGCCCACCCGGGCGAGCAGCGAGTTGGCGCCGATACTCTCGGCGGCGGACTCGGCCAGATTCCCCACGATGATGGAGTGGTGATACGTCCCGGGGGCGTCGAGCAGGAGCTGCTTGAGCAGCGGCCGGTTGAGGTCCGCCAGCTCGAGCAGCGTCAGGTCAGTCGTGCGGCCCGACGCCCACTCGAGCACCGGCAAGAGGCCCATGGCGACGAACGTCGCCAGCGCGGCGCTCATCGCGCCCCAGCCCAGCGCCTCGCCGAAGGCTCCCCAGTCCCAGAGCTGGATCAGTCCCAGCGCCGCCAGCGCCACCAGGTGCGCGGCGGCCACGAACAGCAGGGTTTCGTAGAAGTGCGTCCGGCGGCGGATCCGTCGCACACTCCACGCCCCCGCGAGGCCGCCCAGCAAACCGGTCCAGAGGAGCGGGAATCCCAGCTCGCCCTGGGCCACAAGGGAAATGGTCAGGAACAGCGTGACGATGACGCTGAGGCGGGCGTCCCAGAGCACCGCGATGAGGATCGAGGCGAGCGCCACGGGGACGGCGTAGGCGGGAATCGCCTCCACCCGATCGGCGAACGCGGCCAGGGCGGTGATCAGGCTCCAGATCATCGCCAGGACCGCGAGCGCGCGGAAATCATCGAACACGTCGCGGCGATAGAAGAACAGGTAGAACCCGAGCAGGCCGAGCAGCGCGAGATTCAGGAAGAATGTCCCCAGCCCGACCCGCGCATCTTCGGCGGAGAGCCCGCCCCGGCGCCGATTGAGCTCGGCCTGGAGCGCCCGCACCTTCTCCTCCTGCACTGCCGACACCCGAGTATGCGCCGCGACGATGAGCTCGCCGCGCAGGATCTCGCCCTTCACCGGATCGACCGCGGCCTGGGCCTCGTCCCGCCGGATGGCCGTCAATGCGGGCCGCGCCGTCAGACTGGGCGGCATGAGCCCCGGCAACAGCTGCAGCACGATCCGCTCGAGATCGGGCTCGAGCCGGCGGGCCCGGGCGGCGAGGGCGGGGATTTCCGCCCCGGCCCGCAATCCGCTGATCTCTCCCCGCGCGACCAGCACCTCGCCGTCCGCGCCGACGACCGCGACCTGGGATCCGGCGATCTGCCCGAGGTGGGCCGCGGGGAGAAAGCGATGCTCCGCATACACCGCCGGCAGGGCCTCGCGCGCGAAGGCCGCGATCGCCGCGCGCGTGTCGGCGTCGGTGAGCGCGCGCAACTCCGCCGGCCGCAGGCCCAGGCTTCGCCCTTCGACCCGATTGAACGTTTCGAGCGCCGGGGCGCTGGAACCGGAGGCGGCGCCCTCCAGGCGGCCGAGGTACGTCTCGAGGCGGGTGAAGGCCGAATCGACGCTGGCCGGCTCCATCGCATAGACCGGCGGAACCGTCAGCTCTGCGAGATTCTGCTGAGCCTCCAGCTCCTCGTCCGTGCGCAGGACCTGAAAATCGAACGGGGCGATGATGTCGCCGGGAGCGACCAGCCCGACGCGAACCGCTGGCGCGTCATAGCCGCCCCGCGGCGGGAAGAGCGCCAGCGTCAGGAGCGCGAGCGCCGCGATCAGACCGCCTCGCAGCGCCAGGTCACGCGGGGCGGTGGGCTCCGCCGAGGGGCGCCAGACGGCCAGACCTGACGTGGCTCGATGGATCTGTCGGGCACTCCAGCGCGCCGCGCGACCGCCGATCACGGGGCGCCACCCGCCTCCGCCTCGGCGGAGAGCTGCCCGGCGTAGGCCTCCAGGATTTTCCGCACCAGGGCGTGCCGGACGACGTCGCGACCGCTGAGATAGATGAAGCTGATACCCTCGATGCCGGGCAGGATGCGCTCGATCTGGAGCAGGCCCGACTCCTCGGGCGAGGGCAGGTCGATCTGCGTCTTGTCCCCCGTGATCACGGCCCGGGAGTTCACCCCCAGCCGGGTGAGGAACATCTTCATCTGGTTGGCGGTGGCGTTCTGCGCTTCATCGAGGATGACGAACGCATCGGCGAGCGTGCGGCCGCGCATGTACGCCAGCGGCGCGATTTCGATCACGCGGGTCTCGAGAAACCGACGCACCTTCTCGGGCGGGTGCATGTCCTCGAGCGCATCGTACAGCGGCCGCAGGTAGGGATCGACCTTTTCCTGCAGGTCGCCGGGCAGGAAGCCGAGCGTCTCGCCGGCCTCGACGGCGGGGCGCGCGAGAATGATCCGGCGGACGGTTTTCTTGTGGAGCGCGTCGATCGCCATCGCCACCGCCAGGTACGTCTTCCCCGTGCCCGCCGGGCCGATCGCCACGACGATGTCGTGCTCGGCGATGGCCCGCAGGTAGCCGTCCTGCCCGGCCGTCTTGGGCTTGATGATCTTCTGGGTGCCGCGGACGACGACCGCGCCGGGTCCACTCGCCAGCCGCGTCAGCGAGCCATTCCCCTCGGCGGCGAGCTCGCCATGGAAACGGCCGATGTCGGTGGCATCGAAACCCGACCCCGTCTGGGTGAGCTGGATCAGGTGCTCGATGAGCGCGGCCGCCTGCTGCACGGCGTCGGCCGGTCCCTCGATCCGCACCTCCCCGTCGCGCACGACCAGCCGGGTCTGGCTCAGCTGCTCGACGAGCTTGAGGTTGCGATCGTTGGTGCCGAAGAGGGTGAGTTGATCGACCCCGGCCAGCGGAATCGACCGGAGCATGGACGACGTCTCGGTGGGTGCCATCGGGTAGCGGGAGTCTAGCCCGACGGATTCGCCGGCGTCAAGCGGGCGGCACCGTGCGCAGGTGGAGCTCAGCCAGCGCCGCGGCGTCGGCTGGCGACGGCGCACCCTCCAACAGCGCGCTGGCGCTGGTCGTCTTGGGGAACGCGATCACCTCGCGCAGGCTGGTCGCCCCGGCGAAGAGCATCGCGATGCGGTCGAGCCCCAGCGCCATGCCGCCGTGCGGCGGAGCGCCGTACTCGAACGCCTCGAGCAGGAAGCCGAACTTCGCGGCCGCCACGTCGCGGTCGATCCCCAGCAGGGCAAAGATCCGCTCCTGCAGCGACCGCTCGTGAATCCGGATCGACCCGCTGCCCAGCTCGTAGCCATTCAGCACCAGATCATAGGCGAGCGCGCGCGCCGCCAGCGGGTCACCCGTCAGCGCCTCGAGGCCGCCCGCGGGTGCGGTGAACGGATGATGGCTGGGGGCGACGCCACCGGCACCATCGGACTCGAACAGCGGAAAGTCCACCACCCAGAGCGGCCGCCAGGCCGGCTGCCCCGCGAGCCAGTCCCGCTCCGCGCCGAGCCGCAGCCGAAGCGCCCCCAGGGCTGCCTGCGCCCGGGGCCGCTGGTCCGCGACCAGCAGCAGCAGGTCGCCCGCCAGCGCGCCGGCGGCCGCGCCGGGGGCGTCCCACCGCTCCGCCGCGACGAACCGATCGGCGGAGGAGCGCCACCCCTCGGTCGTCCGCCGCGCCCACACCAGACCGCCGGCTCCGGCCGCGCGGGCCTGCTCGGTCCAGCGGTCGAGCTGGCTTCGGGTGACGTCTGCTGCGCCGGGCACGCGGAGCGCGAGCACGACGCCGCCGGTCTCGACCGCGGCGTCGAACACGCGGAACCCGGTCTGCCGCAACTCCACCGTCAGATCCACCAGCTCGTGGGGATTGCGCAGGTCGGGCTTGTCGGTCCCGAAGCGGGCCAGAGCCTCCGCGTGCGTCAGGCGCGGGATCAGGTCGAGCTCGACGCCCAGGCAGGACCGGAAGAGATGCTGCATCAGCCCGTCCACGGTGCGGAGGACGTCGTCCTGCTCGACGAACGACATCTCGAGGTCGATCTGGGTGAATTCGGGCTGGCGGTCGGCCCGCAGGTCCTCGTCGCGGAAGCACCGGGCGATCTGGAAGTAGCGGTCGTAGCCCGCCACCATCAGCAATTGCTTGTACAGCTGGGGCGACTGCGGCAGCGCGTAGAACGCGCCCGGGTGGACCCGCGACGGGACGAGGTAGTCACGCGCGCCCTCCGGGGTCCGGCGCGTCAGCATGGGGGTTTCGATCTCCCAGAAGGCCTGGCTGTCGAAATAGCGCCGCGTCTCGAGCGCGAGCCGGTGACGGAGCCCCAGTGACGCGGTGAGCCGCGGGCGGCGCAGCTCCAGGTAGCGGTGGCGGAGCCGGAGTTCTTCGGCCACCTCGCCGCTTTCCTTGTCGACATCGATGGGAAACGGCGGCGTGGCGGCTTCGGCCAGCCGCCGCGCCGCAGTGAGCCTGACCTCCACCCCGCCCGTGGCGAGGTCTGCGTTCACGCCGGCGGCAGGACGGGCCGTCACTCCGCCGTCGACGCGAACGACATCCTCGGCGCGCAGCCGCTCGACGACGGCAAAGGCGTCCGCCGGGAGCGCGGCGGGGTCCGCCACGCACTGCACGATTCCATAGCGGTCACGCAGATCGAGAAAGATGAGCCCGCCATGATCGCGGCGGCGATGGATCCAGCCGCAGAGGGTCACGGCGGCGCCGGCGTCGGACACGCGCAAGGTCCCCGCACCGTGGGTCCGCAGTCCGGTGGCCAGCGGGTTGTCCGTTATGCCGGCCGTCCTGGACGTCTCTGGCGTCGTCACGAGGGCTGGGGGGTGGGCACGCCGGGGCGCCGGGCGGGCCAGACGCGCCAGATCAACACGCCCAGGGCTGCGCCGGCGGCATCGGCGGCCCAGTCGGCCGCGCTCGGATCCCGGGCCACGACCGCCTGCCACCCCTCGACGCCGGCCCCGAAGGCCCCGGCCACGGCCAGCGTCCCGAATCCGACCGCGGCGCCCTGAGCTCCCCCGGCGGCCAGGGCGCGCGCCGTCAATAACCCCAGGACGAGGTAGACGGCGGCGTGGGCCCACTTATCGGCCTGCTGCACGTTCGCTTCGGGCAACAGGGAGGACGGCAGACTCGACGCCAGGAAAATCACGGCCTTCCAGGCGAGCACGGGAAACCAGGCGCGCATCACCGGGAATCTATCAGCGCAATCGACCGTCAGTACAACCGCTCGGCCCGCGCCCGGAGGACCTGACGGCTGGGAATGGCCACCGGCGGACCGGCCGGGCTGTCGAGCGTGAGGGTGGACTCGAGCACCTGCTCCTGCACGTGGAGGGCAAACATGCGGGCGGCGGGGTCGTACAGGTAATGCCCCTCGATGGCGCCGGTGCCCGAGAGGGCGATGCGCGACCCCTGCACCGTGCCGGCCCCCGACACCGTCAGCCGGCCCCGGTATTCGATCGGGACCATCGGCCGGCCTGCGAGCGCGCTCATCCCCGTCGCCCGATAGGTGACGATCGACCGCACTTCGGCCGTCACCCCCTGGAGCACGTCGGTCAGGGTCAGCGTGTCCGTCCAACTGGCCGACGACCCCGCCCCACCATTCGGCAGATGGGGAAAGAACGCGGCCGCCGCCCGCTCGAGATACCGGGCGCCCAGCCCCGGCGTGACAACTCCCGCCGTCAGCGCGTCGAGCACGACTCCCTGCGGGGTCGTGGCCAGCGTCACGACCGTGCCCCGCAGGGCCTCGATCCGGGGGGTGGGAAACGCGCCTTCAATCCGCAGGCTCAGCTCGTCGAAACCCATCCGCCAGAGCAGCCGCGGCTCCGGGCTGAGCAGCGTCAGGCGCACCAGGCCGCCGGAGCGCAACGTGTAATGATTCTCACGCTCGAGCACGCGCTGGGAGACGGTCAAGGTATTGGTGGTGCGAAAGCGAAACGACGCCCCCTGCGGCGGCGCGTACGTCAGTTCCTGGGCCGGCAGCGAGGTGAGCGCCCCGGCACCCAGCGCCGCGCCGACGAGAAGCCCCCCTAAGAGGGCGGGACGTCGCAATGGGCCAGAATGCGGTCGGCGTACGCGGTATCGAGCCGAACCCGGGAGGCGAGCGCTCGCCGAAGCCCCGTCCGTCCCCGATGGTAGGCCTGCAGTCCCAGCGTCCAGTCGCCCTCGAAGTGTCCCACTTCTTCCAACAGATGGCGCAGGCCGATCCGGACGTTGACCGCCGGATCCATAAGGTCGTGGGGCGTCAACTGCCGATCATAGGCGCGGGCGGTCGCCGGCTTGATCTGCATCAAGCCCCGCTCGCCCTGGCTGCCGATCGCCCGCGGGTCGAACTGGCTCTCCACCCGAATGAGCTCGAACACGATGCCCGGTTGAACGCCCAGCTCGCGCGCCTGGTGGTAGATCGTTCCGGCCAGGGTGCTGGAAATCCCGTACCGCCGCTCGAACCCCCCGATCGCCTCACGGTTCCGCGTCAGCGGACTGGGCAGCGTCCCCGTCACCCCATCGGCGCGCGACCCGGACGGATGGCCGAGGAATCCGGCCGCGCCGCAGGTGACGATCAGCGCGACCAGCGCCCCCCGCCAACCGTTTCTTATCCAACCTATTATTGCATTCATCGTGACCGTCCCGGGCTGGCGCTGGATGGATAATGTAAAAACAAAGACCGGACTCTCGTCCGGTCCTGCGAGTGGAACGCCACGTCATACACCGGCGCATGAAGGAAGTTCGCTACTTGTTATGGGATCAGCTGTTAGGAGGCTTACAATGCTTGACACCACTATCCGGCGGGGCCTAGATTGGCCTCGCTCTCGACAAGCGGGAATAGCTCAGTTGGTAGAGCGCAACCTTGCCAAGGTTGAAGTCGCGGGTTCGAGTCCCGTTTCCCGCTCCAGTTGACCCTTCACGACGGGAACCGCGCGCGGGCCCTTCCGTGTTTCGGAAGGGCCTTTGCGTTTCCGCCTGGTGCATCGGGGGTAACCAGGCGATTCCGGCCGCGGGGCGGCGTAGCCAAGTGGTAAGGCAGAGGTCTGCAAAACCTCCATACGGCGGTTCGACTCCGCCCGCCGCCTCCACCCCCCCCGGCCCGGGAGCGTTACTCCCGATCGAGCCGGGTCAAACGGATCACTCCCTGGCGAGCGCGCTCGACCAGTGGACGAAACTCCGGGTCGGCATGGCGCCAGTACCCCACGAACGTCTCGTAGGCCGCCTGCGCCTTGTCGTACTCCCCCAGCTGCTCGTAGGTCACGCCGAGATAGAAGTGCACCAGGGGAGCTTCCCAGAGGCTGCGGAAGTACCGCTCGGCCTCCCGCGGGCGATCGAGCTCGAGCAGGAGCTGCCCCACCCACGTGTTGATGATGACATCTCCCACCAGCAGCCGGGCCGCCTCCAGT
>JBHENR010000199.1:0-12754 GCA_046262555.1 Gemmatimonadota bacterium
GAGGGTCGAATACCGCGGCCCGGCCGGATCGGGCGGCCGGGGCTCGGCCGGGTCGAGCGCGGGCGACGCCACCATGCGGGTAAGATAGCGCGCCCACCGGACGGGCGGGGCGGCGCGCGAGCGCGTAGGATTGCCGCCAAAGGATCACCACTCCCACACAGGAGGATGGATGACAGTAGAGAAGCAGGGCGTCATTCTCGTCACCGGGGCGACGGGGCAGCAGGGAGGCGCGGTGGCGCGCAGCCTGCTGGCGGCCGGGCAGCCGGTCCGTGCGCTGACCCGGGATCGCAGCAAGGCCGCGCCGCTGGCCGCCCTCGGGGCCGAGATCGCCGAAGGCGACATGACCGCCCCCTCCAGTGTGGAGGCGGCGCTCCGCGGGGCGCGTGCCGTGTACGCCATGACGACGCCGTTCGAGCAGGGGATGGCCGCCGAAGTCGAGCAGGGCGTCCGCTTCGCGGATGCGGCCCGGGCGGCGGGGGTCGATCACTACGTGTTCACGTCGGTGGCGAGCGCCGACAAGAATACCGGCATTCCCCATTTCGAGACGAAGTGGCAGGTCGAGCAGCACATTCACTCGATCGGGCTGCCGGCCACGATCCTGCGCCCCGTCTTCTTCATGGAGAACTTCGTGTCCCCCTGGTTCTGGCCGTCGATCAGCCAGGGCCAGATGGTTCTGCCGATGCGGCCCGAGACGAAGCTCCAGATGATCGCGCTGGACGACATCGGCGCCTATGGCGCGGCGGCGCTGCTCGAGCCCGACACATTCCGCGGGCAGGCGATCGAGCTGGCCGGCGATTCCCACACCATGCCGGAGGCAGCCGAGATCATCGGGCGGGCCTCGGGGCGCCCCGTCGAGTTCACGCCGTTGCCCGATGAGCAGGCCGAAGCCGCGATAGGCCACGACCTCGCCCTCATGTTCAAATGGTTCAATGACGTGGGGTACGTCGTGGACGTTCCGGCGCTGGAGCGGCGCTTCGGCGTTCCGGCTACCAGCCTGGAGCAGTGGGCCGAGGCGTGCGACTGGCCGGCGCCGGCCTGACGCGGCCGTGCCCGGGGAGTCTCGCGTCGATCTCGTCGTCACCTCGCGCCGTCTCATCCTCCCCGACGGTGAGCGATCCGGCGCCGTGGTCGTCGCGGGGGGCGTGATCCAGGAGATCCAGCGGTTCGACGCGGCGCTTCCCGCCCTCCGGCGCGTAGACGCGGGGAACGCGATAGTGATGGCCGGCGGGGTCGACACCCACGTCCACATCAATGAGCCAGGGACTGACTGGGAGGGTTTCGAGACCGCCACGCGGGCGGCCGCGGCCGGCGGGATCACGACGCTGGTGGACATGCCGCTCAACAGCCTGCCGGTCACCACGACGGTGGCCGCGCTCGAGGCCAAGGCGCGCGCGGCGGCCGGCCGGTGTCACGTGGACTATGGCTTCTGGGGCGGGATTATTCCCGGGACGGCCCCCCATGTGGCGCCGCTGCTGGACGCGGGCGTGCTGGGATTCAAGGCGTTCTTCGCGCCGTCGGGATTGCCCGAGTTCCCGCCGGTGACGGCGGCCGACCTGCGGCCGGTGCTGCCCGCGCTCAGGGCGCGGGGCGCGCCGCTCCTGGTGCATGCCGAGGCGCCCGGGACGCTGGCGTGCGCGCTGTCGAGTTCCGGCCTGACGGAGCATCCGCGCTCCTATGCGCACTATCTCGCGTCGCGCCCGGCGCGGGCCGAAACGGTGGCCGTCCGGTTGTTGATCCAACTCGCCGCGACGTTCGGGGCCCGGTTCCACGTCGTTCACTTGAGCTCGGGTAACGCGCTCGCCGCCCTCGGCGCGGCCCGCCGGCGGGGCGCCCTGCTGACGGTGGAGACGTGTCCCCATTACCTCACGTTCGCCGCCGAGGAGATCGGCGACGGGGAAACCGCCTGCAAGTGCGCCCCGCCCATCCGGGAGCGCGCCGAGCGGGAGCGGCTCTGGGCGGGCCTGCGGAGTGGAGCGATCGACCTGGTGGCGAGCGACCATTCCCCCTGTCCGCCGGAGTGGAAGCGGCTCGCCAGCGGAAGTTTTCTTGACGCCTGGGGAGGCATCAGCTCGCTCCAGCTCGTCCTGCCGGCGGTCTGGACCGGCGCGCGGGCCCGCGGATTCCTACCGGCTGACGTAACCCGGTGGCTGTCCCGCGCGCCGGCCCGGCTGGCGGGGCTGGAGGGGCGCAAGGGCGCGCTGGCGCCCGGCTGCGACGCGGATCTCGTCATCTGGGAGCCAGAGGGGGAGTTTGTCGTCGACCCCGCCGCGCTCCACCATCGCCATGCCCTCTCGCCCTATGCCGGGCGGCGGCTGGCGGGGCGCGTGCGGCAGACTTTTCTGCGGGGCCGGCTCATCTATGATGACGGCGCGTTCCCCGCACCTCCAGGAGGCGAATGGATCAGACGGGCGGCCTGAGCGCGGCGTGTCCCTGGCCGGACCTGGCGGCGGAGCGCCTCGGGGGCCGCGCGGTGGCCGCCAACGACGAGTTCTTCGCGCCGAAGGAAAATCTGCTGAAGCCGGGCCGTGGGATTTTCATCGAAGATCGCTACACCGATCGCGGCAAGTGGATGGACGGCTGGGAGACGCGGCGCCGCCGGACACCGGGTCACGACTGGTGCGTGGTCAGGCTGGGCGTGCCGGGGGTCGTCCATCACGTCGTGGTGGATACCAACCACTTTCGCGGCAACCATCCTGAGCGCGCGTCGCTCGATGCGGCGTGGGTGGGAGCGGACCACGGGGAGGAAGGCTTCGCCGATGCGGATCTGACCTGGACGTCGATCCTGCCGGAGTCACCGCTCACCCCGCATGCCGAGAACGCGTTCCCGGTCGATGACCCGCGGGGCTGGACCCACGTGCGGCTCAATATCTATCCCGACGGCGGGGTCGCGCGCCTGCGCGTACATGGCACGGCCGCGCCGGACTGGGCGCGGCTGGAGGGCGCGGGCGAGCCGGTGAATCTGGCGGCCACGGCGCACGGCGGCCTCGTCCTCGGGTGCAGCGACCGCTTCTTCAGCGCCCCCGGCAATCTTCTGGCGCCGGGCCGGGGCGCCGACATGGGCGACGGCTGGGAGACCCGCCGCCGGCGCGGCCCCGGGCATGACTGGGTCGTCATCCGGCTGGGCCGCCGCGGGTTGCTCCGCCGGGTGGAGGTGGACACCGCCCACTTCAAGGGCAATTTCCCGGAGAGCTGCAGCCTCGAGGTCCATGACGCGGGCCCCGCGCCACGGTCCGCCGAGGCGGCCCCGCTTCCCGACGATGTCGAATGGCGCGAAGGGCTGCCCCGCGCGCCCTTGACCGCCGATGCCGAGCACGTCTTCACCGCGCCCGACGTGGCCGCCCTGCCCGCGACCCACGTTCGGTTCAATATCTTTCCCGACGGCGGGGTGAGCCGGCTGCGCATCGTTGCCGACCTCCTGCCGGATGCCCCGTCGGCATGAGCGGCGCCCTGGCCTGGCTCGATGAGCTCCCGACGTCCGAGGCCGAGCAGGCCTTCCGGCGCTGCTGCGGCTCGATTCGCTGGGCCCGCGCCATGGCGGCGGGCCGCCCCTTTGCGAATGAAGCCGGCGTGATCGCGGCGGCCGAATCGGCCTGGGCCGCACTCCGGCCGGCTGACTGGCTCGAGGCCGCTGGGGACCATCCACGACTGGGGCACGACGCCCCGCCCGGTGGAACGCCGCCACCTAATGGCTGGTCGCAGTCCGAGCAGGCGGGCGTGACCTCGGCGGAGTCCGCTGTTGAAGTGGCGCTCGCCGCGGGACAGAGAGCCTATGAGGAACGGTTCGGCTATATCTTCCTGATCTCGGCGGCGGGGAAGAGCGGCCGGGAGATTCTCACGGCGTTGACACGCCGCCTCGACAACGATCCGGACATCGAGCTGGACGTCATGGCACGTGAGCTGCGGCAGATCGTCCAGCTCCGGGTCCGAAAGCTGTGCGCGGAGGGTGGAGCATGACCGCCGGGAGCGGCATTACCAGCCATGTCCTCGACCTCACCACCGGCCAGCCAGCGGCCGATCTGGAGATCGTGCTGGAGGCCGCCGGAGCGAGCGGCGCCTGGCGCGAGCTGGGGCGCGCGCGCACGGATGCGGGCGGGCGTGTCGAGACGCTGACTCCCGGCGGGACGTGCCTCCCGGGCCGGTACCGGCTGCGGTTCGAGACGGGCCGCTACTTCGCCGCGCGCGACATCGCGCCGCTACACCCCGTCGTCGAGGTGGCGTTCACCGTGCGGGATGGCGAACCGCACTACCATGTGCCGCTCCTGCTCGGCCCGTTCGGCTATACGACCTACCGCGGGAGCTGACGATGGCCTCGCGGCTCGGCACCAACGCCTACGGCAAATCGCGCATTCGGCTGGTCAGGGTGGTGCGGGACCCGGCCGGGGACAGCGTGCGCGACCTGGTCGTTGCGGTGCGCCTCGAGGGCGCCTTCGAGGCCGCCCACATCGCGGGGGACAATCGCGGCGTGCTTCCCACCGACACGATGAAGAACACCGTCTATGCGTTCGGCGCGCGCCACGCGCTGGCGGCGATCGAGGCGTTTGCGCTGGAGCTCTCCCGCCACTTTCTCACGGCGGGAGCGGACGTGTCGCGGGCCCGGGTGACGATCGAGGAACAGCCCTGGGAGCCGATCGCCGACCGCGGGGTGGTGTATCCCCACGCCTTTATCCGCCGCGGCGGGGAGCGCGCCACCTGCGTCGTCCAGGCGGCCCCGGCGGCCGTTCAGATCGATGGTGGCCTGACGGACCTGGCGATCCTCAAGACCGCGGGATCCGGCTTCGCCGGTTTCCTGACCGACGCGTATACCACGCTTCCAGAGACCGACGATCGCCTGCTCGGCTCGCGGGTCAGCGCCGACTGGCGGTTCAGTGGCGAGACGGCCGATTACGCGACCTGCCGGGGGGCGATCCGCGCCGCGCTCATCGCCGCGTTCGCCGAGCACGACAGCCGCTCGGTCCAGCACACCCTGTTCGCGATGGGGGAGCGGGCGCTGGCCGCGTGCGACGCGATCGCCAGCATCCACCTTTCGATGCCGAACCTGCACCATCTGCCGGTGGATCTCGCGCCGTTCGGCGACGCGGTGGAGGGGGCCGTCTTCGTCCCGGTGGACGAGCCCCACGGCCTGATCGAAGCGACGGTGGAGCGGGGCTAATCCGCGGGGCTGTCGGGGGTGGCCGCGGCCCGCGCCCGATTCGCCAGAATGGCGCTGAAGGAGCGACTCCGGAGTTCCTCCGGCGTGAGGCCGGCGGAGCGCCCCTCGGCCTCGGTGATCGCGCCGCAGCTCAGCCCCCGGAGGAAGAAGTTCAGCAGCCCCTGACCCGTGGCGGCGTCATCAAAGACGTCGCCGCTGAGGGTCGCGCGGGCGGCCTGGGCCACGAAATGGCGCAGCCGGCTCGCCGCCGCGTCCAATCCCTCGAGGAAGAACGCGTAGATCGCGGCGTACCGGGTCGGAAGCTGCGCCGGATTGAGATCCCATCCCTGATAGTAGCCGTGGCGCAATGAGTGGCGAACGTGGTCGTAGTGAAGCCGCCAGCCGCGTTCGACGGCGGCGCGGTTTTCGGCGAGTTGTGCCGCAGACAGCACGGGTCCGTCCGGGGCAGCCCGATGGGGTGGTGCCGGCATGACATTGGTGGCGCCGTCGGAAAGCCAGATGCCCGTTCCCGTCAGGGCCACCTGCATGATGTGGCGCGCGAAGTCACAGGCCGGGTGGTCCAGCACCTGGTGGGCGGCGGTGATGGCCAGGCTGGCGGTGTAATCATAGACCCCGAAATGGGCCGCCGCGCAGCGGCCCTGAGCGGCGGCGACCAGCTCTGGCAGCGCGCTCGCGCCGCGCCCGTCCACGATCGCCTGCGGCGTCTCCACCATCAGCTCCATCCGCAGCGACCCCTCCGGCAGCGCCGTCGCCGACTCCATCAGCTGGAACAGGTCGACCAGGGCCGTTACCTGCTCCGGCATCACGATCTTGGGATTGGTCACCACGAACCCCGGCGGCAGCTGGCCGCCGGTCCCCTCGAGCAGGGCGGTGAGGAACAGGTCGAGCGTCCGGGCAGCGCGCGGGGCGAGATCGGCGGTGAGCGGCTTGAGCCGGATGCCCACGAAGGGGGGGAGGCTGCCGGCGGCGAGCCCGGCCGCCACCTCACGGCCGGCCTGGACGGCGCAGGCGTCCTCCTCCGCATCCGGGCGGGTGCCGTAGCCATCCTCGAAATCGATGCGGAAATCCTCGACCGGCTCGCGCTCGAGCTTTTCGACGACCCGGGCGTAAACCCTTTCGGCGAGGTCACCGGCCGGGCTCTCGCCCGCGGGGGCCGCGTCGTCGCTCGACCCGAGGCCGATCGCCGCGGCAAATTCCGCCGAAGCGGGCGCATACCGCTGCAGAGTCCGCAGCGCGACGTCGCCGAGCTTGCGCGCGAGGTCGGCGCGGAACAGGTCGGCGCCGCCGTAGACGGTATGAACCGGCTGCCGGCTCGCGCCGTCACCGGGATAGGCGCGCGCAAAGGCGGCCTGAGCGTTCCGCAGGTCGTCGAACACCTGCCGGGTCGAGCGATCGGAGAGGGAGGTGGACATCGGCTTGCAACGCTACCGGGGCGCGTGGTACTGTGCCAGCGATGATTTCGCAGCCCCCTGACCCCCACGCGCTGGAGCGCGAGCTCACCACCGACCTCGACGACGAGACGGCAGACCGGCCGCGCGGCCGCCCCCTCCACACCCGCATCCTGATCGGGCTCGCCGTCGGCGTCATCAGTGGCGTCGGCGCCAACGCGCTCCTCGGCGGCGACCATCCAACCGTCGTCTGGGTCGTGAGCCACATCACCGAGCCGGTGGGGACGCTGTTCCTGCGGCTGCTCCTGATGATCGTCGTGCCGCTGGTGTTCTCCTCACTCGTCCTGGGCGTGGCGGGAATCGGCGACGTCCGCCGGCTCGGCCGGATCGGCCTGAAAACCCTCGGCTACACGCTGGTGTTCTCGGCCATCTCGGTGCTGATCGGCCTCGGTCTGGCAAACGCCATCCGCCCGGGGGAGCGGATCCCGCCGGACACCGCGGCCGCGCTCCAGGCCCGCTACAGCACCGACGCTCAGAAGCGCGTCACCGACGCGGCCGCGGCCGACGCGGCGGCGCCGGTCTCCCCGATCATGAAAGTGGTCACCACGCTGGTGCCGTCGAACCCCGTGTTCGCGGTCGCCTCCGAGACGCCGAACATGCTCCACCTGATGCTGTTCGCGCTCGTCGTCGGGATTGCCGTCACGCTCCTCCGGAAGGAGGCGGTGGCGGGATTCCTCGCCGCGCTCGAGGGCCTCTATCAGGTGTCGGTCAAGGTGATCGACCTCATCATGCGGGTGGCGCCGTACGCCGTGGCCTGCCTGCTGTTCACCAACACCGCCCGTTTCGGCCTCGACCTGCTGGGCGCCCTGGCCTGGTTCGTCGTGACGGTGCTGCTGGGGCTGGCGCTGCATCTTTTCGGCGTCTATTCACTGTCCGTCTACTTCCTGTCGCGCATCAATCCGCTCGAGTTCTTCCGCCGGATCAAGACTGCGATGCTGACCGCCTTCTCCACGTCGTCGTCGAACGCGACGCTCCCGACGGCGCTGCGGGTGTCGGAGGAAAACCTCGGCGTGCCGCCGTCGATCAACAGCTTCGTCCTGACGATCGGCGCCTCGGCCAACCAGAACGGGACCGCGCTCTACGAGGGCGTCACCGTGCTCTTCCTCGCCCAGCTCGCCGGCGTCGATCTGACGATCGGCCAGCAGCTCCTCGTCCTCTACCTGGCGATCCTCGGCGGCGTCGGCACCGCCGGCGTCCCGTCGGGATCGATTCCGTTCATCATCGTCGTCCTCGCCACCGTTGGCGTCGACCCCGCGCTGATCGCGATCATCCTGGGTGTGGACCGGGTTCTGGACATGTGCCGGACGACCTTGAACGTCACCGGCGACATAACGGCGGCGACGTATGTCGCGAGAACGGAGGGGTTCACCCTCTCCACCGATCGGTGATGCCGGTCGCTCAACAGCGCGAGTCTCTGCGTTGCCCTGCGTCGGCACGGCCTGCGGCGTAATTCCCTTACGCCTCGGCCGGCCTCCTCGGGCGCCTTGATTTTCGCGCTGTAGAGCGACCTACCAGCCACAACTATACCAGTTACCTCCCATCGGGGCTGGCTGCGGCGCGCCGCGCGGGAGCGGTCCGGGGCCGGGAGAGGGGATAGCGTCGCTGTTCCTGCAGGGGTGTTATTTGGCAGCTGCGAGGCGGGAACGGCCGCCCTCGTCGGCGGCCGTTCAGCGCGGGAACGAAGGGGAGACCCCTCCGCCGCGAAGCGGCGCGGAGGCTCCCCGAGTGGAGCGCCGGCCGCCGATGAGGGCGGCCGTTCCCGCCCCCCCGACAGCCAACGATCTTTACAGGAACAGCGGCGCCATCACCAAAGTCAGCGTGCTCAGGAGCTTGATCAACACGTGCAGCGACGGCCCCGCCGTATCCTTGAAGGGGTCGCCCACCGTGTCGCCCACCACCGACGCCTTGTGCGGATCCGACCCCTTGCCGCCGTAGGCGCCGGTCTCGATGTACTTCTTGGCGTTGTCCCAGGCGCCGCCGCCGTTATTGAGGAACAGCGCCATCAGGATCCCGGTGATCGTCCCCACCATCAGGAAGCCGCCGATGACTTCGGCGCCGGTGGCCCCGAATTCGGGCCGGCCGTTGGCGTTGTAGAGCCACTTGAAGACCAGCCCGGTGCCGAGCGTCATGCCGACGACGAGGAGGCCCGGCATCACCATCTTGCCGAGCGCCGCCTTGGTGGCGATGTCGACGCACTCGCCGTAGTTGGGCTTGGACGTGCCGGCCATGATGCCCGGGTCGCGGGCGAACTGCTCGCGGACGTTGTTGATGATGGCGTACGCCGCGCCGCCGACCGCCTTGATCGCCATGCTCGAGAACAGGAACACCAGCACCGCGCCCAGCATCGCCCCGACGAACACTTCGGGCTTGTTGAGGTTGATCACGGGCTCGAAGGTGGGGAGGTAGTTCCGGACCTCGTCCATGTAGGCGCCGAAGAGGAGGAAGGCCGCCAGGGCGGCCGATCCCACGGCGTACCCCTTGGTCAGCGCCTTGGTCGTGTTGCCGACCGAGTCGAGCCGGTCGGTCCGCGCGCGGACTTCCTCGGGCTGGTGACTCATCTCGACGATGCCGCCGGCGTTGTCGGTGATCGGGCCGAAGGTGTCCATCGCCAGGATGTAGGCCGCCGTGCCGAGCATCCCCATGGTGGCGACGGCGGTGCCGAACAGCCCGGCGCTCTGGAGCCCGGAGTGCTGGCCGAGCAGGTAGGCGCTGATGATAGCCGTGCCGATGACCAGAATCGGGTAGCCGGTGGACTCCATCCCGATGGCCACGCCCGCGATGATGTTGGTCGCCGGGCCCGTCTTCGAGGCTTCGGCGATCGTCTGCACCGGGCGGAAGCGATATTCGGTGTAGTACTGCGTGATGAACACGAACGCCACGGAGGTCAGCACGCCGATCACGCCGCAGAGAAAGAAGTTGAAGTAGTACTCGCCACCGAGGAGCCAGCGCGCGGCGAAGAAGAAACCGAGCATGGCGAGGCCCGCGGCGACGAAATAGCCGCGGTTGAGCGCCTTCATCGGGTCCTCCTGATCGTTCGTCCGCACCGACATGATGCCCACGATCGACGCCAGGATGCCGAACGCGCGCGCGATCAGCGGGAACAACAGGATCCCCATCAAGGTGAGGTTCTGTTCCGTCAGCAGCTCGGTGTTGGCGCGCCAGAGGCCGGCGGCCAGGATCATCGCCCCGATGTTCTCGGCGGCGGTCGACTCGAACAGGTCGGCGCCGCGGCCGGCGCAGTCGCCGACGTTGTCGCCCACCAGGTCGGCGATCACGGCCGGGTTGCGGGGATCGTCCTCCGGGATGCCCGCCTCGACCTTGCCGACCAGATCAGCGCCGACGTCGGCGGCCTTGGTGTAAATCCCGCCGCCCAACTGGGCGAACAGCGCCACGAAGCTGGCGCCGAAGCCGTAGCCGACGATCAGGAGCGGAATCTTGGACACGTCCTCGGTGACGTTGAGGGCATCGACGATCGCGAACAGGCCGGCCACGCCGAGGAGGCTCAGCGCCACCACGAAAAAGCCTGACACGGCGCCGCCCCGGAGCGCCGTCTGGAGCGCGCCGTTCATGCCCGTCCGGGCGGCGGCGGCGGTGCGGACATTGGCGCGGATGGCGACCCACATCCCCATGTAGCCCGAGGCGACCGAGCAGGCCGCGCCGAGGATGAACGAGAGGGTTGTCCACAGGGCGAGGTCGGCCGCGCTGGCCGGATCGTGAACATTGGGCGTACGGGCAAACGTGTAGAGGATATAGATCAGGGCGGCCAGGGCGATCGCCAGATAGGCGATGGTGCGGTTCATTCGCCGCAAGAACGCTTCGGCTCCGCTCTTGATGGCGTCGGAGATCTCCTGCATCGCGGACGTTCCGGCGTCGCGCTTCATCACGTCCCAGACGAGGTAGACCGCGAAGAGCAGGCCCACGATGCTGATGCCGAGCACAAGGGTGAGTTCCATGCGGCCTCTGGATTCCTTTCAGGGAGTCACTGCGGGATGGAGACGCCACGATGCCGGCCCGTATCCTTGCGCGGGACGGCGAGCGACCTAATATGTGCCGCTCACGCGACACCGGCCACGTCTTTCCCCCGGAGCGCACCGCATGATGGGCTCGGCTTCCCCCGCCACCGCCGCCAGCTCCCCCGAATCGCAGTTCACCCGCGGGCTGTCGCTGCTCGACGCGACGATGCTGGTGGTGGGATCGATGATCGGCTCGGGCATCTTCATCGTCTCCGCCGACATCGCCCGCACGATGGGGTCCAGCGGCTGGCTGCTGGCGGTGTGGGTGGTGACCGGGGTAGTGACCCTGCTGGGGGCGCTCGCCTATGGCGAGCTGGCGGCCGCCTTTCCGCGCGCCGGCGGCCAGTACGTCTTCCTGCGCGAGGGGCTGGGTCCGCTGCCGGGCTACCTCTACGGGTGGACGCTTTTCCTGGTGATTCAGACCGGCACGATCGCCGCCGTGGCGGTCGCCTTCTCCCGCTTCCTGGGGGTCTTCTTTCCCGCCGTCTCGGCCGATGTCTTCCTCTCGCTGGGCCGGGTGCCGATGCCGGGGGGCGAGATCGAGTTCGGGTTGTCCAACCAGCGGCTCGTCGCGATTGCGCTGATCGCGCTCCTGACGGCGGTCAACATGCGCGGCCTGCGGGAGGCGAAGTGGGTCCAGAATATCTTCACCGTTGCCAAGACGGGGGCGCTGCTGGCCCTCATTCTCCTCGGCTTGACGATCGGCCGGAACGCCGAGGCGATCGCGGCCAACTTCGGCAATCTCTGGTCGGGGGGCCCGGGAGCCGTGGTGCCGGCGGGCAGCGCGCTGCTGCTCGCCTTCGGGGCGGCCATGGTGGGCTCGCTGTTCTCCTCCGACGCCTGGAACAACGTGACCTTTGCCGCCGCCGAAGTCCGCCGCCCGGAACGCAATCTGCCGCTGGCGCTGGCCCTCGGAACGGGGGCGGTGACCCTGCTCTACATCCTGGCCAACGTGGCCTACCTGACCGTCCTGACGCTGCCCGAGATCCAGTCGGCCCCTGAAGACCGGGTGGGGACGGCCGCCGCGCGGGTCATCTTCGGGACGCCGGGACTGTACTTGATGGCCGGCGCCATTCTCGTCTCGACCTTCGGCTGCATCAACGGGCTCGTCCTGGCCGGGGCGCGGGTCTATTACGCGATGGCCCGGGACGGGCTCTTTTTCCGCTCCGCCGGCCACATCTCGGCGAAAACCCACGTGCCGACGACGGCGCTGGTGCTGCAGGGCGTCTGGACCGCCTTCCTCACCCTGAGCGGAACGTACGGCCAGCTGCTCGACTACGTGATCTTCGCCGCGCTCCTTTTCTACGTGCTGACGATCGTGGCCCTGTTCCGCCTGCGCGCCACCCGGCCCGATCTGCCCCGGCCCTATCGTGCGGTAGGGTACCCGGTGCTGCCAGCGATCTATCTGGTGGCGGCGGCGGGGATCGCGATCACGCTGCTGATCGCCAAGCCCGTCTACACGATCTCCGGCCTGGTGATCGTCCTCCTCGGCATTCCGGTCTACTACCTCTGGCGCAACCGTCTCGCGGCATAGCCGGCAATGGCGGCCACCCTCGCGTGACGCCCTCACGACCGTGACCACGGAGCACAACCCCCGCCGGCTCCCGCTCGTCGTCCTGGCTGCGCTCGGGGTCGTATACGGCGACATCGGGACAAGCCCCCTGTACGCCCTCAAGGAAGCCTTTAACGAGCATTACGGCATCGCGCTGACCCCGGCGAACGTACTGGGCATCCTTTCGATCATCGTCTGGTCGCTGCTGCTGATCGTCAGCGTCAAGTACCTGACATTCATCCTGCGGGCCGACAACCGCGGCGCGGGGGGGATCCTCTCCATGCTCGCGCTGCTCATGCGGGATGGAATGCCGGGCCGGCGGCGGGGCGGCATGCTGGTGGCGCTGGGTCTCTTCGGCGCCGCGCTGCTGTACGGCGACGGCGTGATCACGCCGGCGATCTCGGTCCTCAGCGCGGTCGAAGGGCTCGACCTGGTCGCGCCGGGGGTCAGTCGCTTCGTCGTCCCGATCACTATCGTGATCCTGATCGGGCTGTTCCTCATCCAGCACCGGGGCACGGCGCGGATGGGGGGGCTCTTCGGGCCGGTGACCCTGACCTGGTTTCTCGCCATCGCGGCCACCGGCATCGGCGGG
>JBHENR010000200.1:0-12638 GCA_046262555.1 Gemmatimonadota bacterium
GTCAGCACCTGTTCGAGCAGTGCATCGGGCTCAGCGTGATCCATCATCACGACTTCCCGCGCCAGCCGCAGGTACTGCTCGTCATGGGCGCGGTCGAAGCGATACTCCCAGTAGGTGTGGCCGACGTTGCGGGTGTACGGCGTGGCGACCAGCCGGCGGGGGACAAAGACGTTGTGGGCGATCGTGTCCGCCGCCAGGTGGCTGAGGTACCCGAGCGCGAACGCCTTGAGCGGCGGGGTCGTGGCGCGATCGAGGATCTCGTAGCCGATCGTCCAGTTGTGGCAGTGGCGGCTGAAATGGACATACCGCTTGGCGAGCGTGATGTCGGCCGAGAGGCTGCCATAGAGATACTGGTAGGGATGGGCCGCGAGCAGCTCGCGGATGACGAGGGGCAACACGCCGAGATTGCCGAGCACCTGACTGCCCAGCCAGGCATGCGTCGTCGGGCCCCACGCCCAGAGCGGCTCGGGCGTGCCGAGGAGGAGCAGCGTGGCGAGCGCGGCGAGCGCCGTCGGACTCAGTGCGAGCGGCAGCGCGCGGCGCGACATTCGCTTAGCCGAAGATCCGGCGCTTTCTGCGGCCCATCCGCTTGTCGAGGTGCTTGAGCTCCTCGGCGACGGCCTTTCGGATGGAGGCGACGCCCTCTTCGACCGCTTCACTGATCTGGCCGCCGACGTCACCGGCCTTCTTCTCGGTCTCGCCCCACCACCGCGCTCCCGACTTGCCGAGATGGGTGGAGGTCTGACGGGTCCAGCGCCGGCCGCGCTTGTGCAGGGTGCGGCTCTTCTTCGCGACGTCCTTCCGCAGCGAGCCGCCGGACCTGGAACCGAAGTAGAGCGCCAGGCCGGCGCCTAACAGCGCGCCCAGTGCGAGCGCGGCGGCGAAATCGACCACGCCGGTTTCCCGGTGCGACATGGGTTCCTCCTCGGTGAGGGGGGGTGCGTAATGAAGATCGGAATCCTGCATCATGGGCCTCCAGAGCGTAAAAGAAGCGGATTAGAAGAAACGGGAGATGACGCGCCGCGCGCCCGAAATCGTCGCCATCGACTTCAGGAGCGGCTTCTGGATCTCTTCCTGAACCGTCTCGATCAGGGCGGAAAACTCGTCGACCCGCTCGCTGACCCGCTCAAAGGACGCCCCGACCCGCGAGGCTTCGCGCTTGGCCGTGGCGGTCATATCCTGGATGTCGCTGGCGACCGCCTGGGCCTTGAACAGGATGGGATCGAGCTTGACCCGCACCTCATCCAGCGTGCCGCGCACCTGACGCACCGACCGCTTCATGTCGAGGGCGACCGGGATGCCGACGAAGAGCAGCACCAGGGTCATGATGAGAAAGAACGACGCGATGATCCAGATGGCGATCGTGTTCCAGACTGCGAGGTCCATAGGTTCCTCTCCGACGGCCTCCCGGCCGACGCGTTACGCGGGGCCGCGCCAGGCGCGAGGATGGTGAAAGTCATGGCCGATCGTCCGGCGCGAGAGCTTGGGCACCCAGGGCAGCCGGCGCTTGTGCGCGCTCGCGCGGACCCGGTCGAGGACCTGCCCGACCAGTTCGGCCGCCAGCCCCAACGCGATGATCTCCTCGGGCCGCCGCCGCTCGTCGAGATAATAATATAGCACCTCGTCGGCGAGGCTGTAAGAAAACCCCAGTTCGCTCTCATCGGTCTGGCCCTCCCAGAGTTCCGCCGATGGCGCTCGGGCGAGGACCTCGTCGGGCAACTCGAGGGCCCGCGCGAGCGCCAGCACCTGGGTCTTGTAGAGATCTCCCAGGGGCCAGCAGTCGGCGGCCATGTCGCCCCAGAGGGTGGTGTATCCGAGCGCCAGTTCGCTCTTGTTGCCGGTGCCGACGATCAGCGCGCCGGTCGCCGCGGCGCGGTCGTAGAGGATCGCCATCCGCAGTCGGGCGGCGAGGTTGCCGCGCCGGGCCCGCCCCTCCGAGGTATCCAATTCCGCCGCCAGCGGGGCGGCCGCGAGCAGTGCGCCCAGGGGAACGGTTTCGAGCGCGAGTCCGAGCTGTTCCGCCACCCGGTCGGCGGCCGCGCCACTCTCCGGGGACGTCGCCGGTGGGGGCAGGAAGAGGGCGGTGACGGCGTCGGCGCCGGCTGCGCGGGCGGCCAGCGCCGCCGCCAGCGCACTGTCGACGCCACCGGAAAGCCCCACCACGAAGCGCGTGCGGCCGGAATCGGCCAGCGTCTGGGCGAGCGCGACTACCAGCGCGCGGCAGGTGAAATCGGCATCGAGGACCGGCGGCGCCGCCGGCCTCACGGGGCCCCTCCCACCCGCGGGGGAACGGCGCCGAGAGCCGTCAGCGCGTTGACGAGGAGCTCGTGCCGTTCGATGCCGTGGGCGGGGCTCGCCTCGCGGACGCGCCGCAGCGCCCCGGCATCGCAGAAGGCGGTCAGCTCCTCGGGGTCGAGAAAGCCCGCCGAGGCGACCGCCGACCCGTCGGGCGCGAAAACCGCGCTGCCGCCGGCGAAGATCATCCCCTCCTCGTAGCCGACGCGGCTGGCGAACGGCACCCAGACGCCATAGAGCCGGGCGTACGTGGCGACGATCTCGCGCCACGCCCGCTGGCTGACCCAGCCGCCGTCCACCGGGCCCCGGCCGGGCGCGTTCGAGATGGCGATCAACACGTCCGCGCCCCGCATCGCCGCGGCGTGGGCCACGGCCGGATGCCAGCACTCCTCGCAGATCAGCAGCGCCCCCCGGCCCCAGGGCGCATCGAACACCTCGAAGGTGCGCCCGGGCGAGAAGAAGCGGCCCTCATCGAACGCGCCATAGGTGGGGAGGTAGGCCTTGCGGTGCACGTGGAGCGCGGCCCCGCCGTGGAAGTAGCCGGCAGCATTGTAGAGGTACCCATCGGCCCCTCGCTCGACGAAGCCGGCCACCACGTCGGTCGCCGCCGACAGCGCGCACACCTCCGCCCAGCGCGGATCACCGTCGTCCAGCGCCACCGCGGCGACCAGATCGCCGAGCGCGTATCCCGTCAGCGACAACTCCGGGAAAACGATCAGCTCCGCGCCGTCGGCGGCGGCCGCTTCCGCTTGACGGCGGTGGGTGACGAGATTGGCTGCGAGATCGCCGAGCGCGGGGCGATCCTGAACGACGCGGACGGTCACGGAGTGGCGCATGGCGGGGAGTGTAGAGGGCTCCGCCACCGCCGTCAAAACGCTGCGGTTCGAGCGGGCGGGGGCGAGGTGCCCGCCTAGGGTCTTACCCTTCCCGCTCGCTGTCGGCGGGGTGCGACTTCGCCGCCACGCGCGGACCGGCCACCTCGACCAGCACCCCGTGCGTGAACAGCGGGTGGAAAAACGCGATCTCGCGGCCCTCGGCTCCCGGTCGCGGCGCTTCGCCGATGGTGTCGACGCCATGCTCCAGCGCTGACCGCAGGGTCTTGCGGATGTCGGGGACATCGAACGAGATGTGGTGCAGCCCCTCGCCGTGGCGCTCGATGAACCGCCCCACCGGGGTGTCCGGCGCCAGCGGCTCGATGAGCTCGATTTTGCCGCCCGCGAACGGCAGCAGCGCGACGCGCACCCCTTCTGACGGCACATCCTCCATCTCGTCGACCTCGAGGCCCAGCACTTCCTCGTAGAAGATGCGGGCATCGGCGATCGAACGGACGGCGATCCCGATGTGGGCCAGACGGTGACGCATGCACATCCTTTCAGCGGCTCACAAGGTGTCCGGAGGGCGCGATTGGCCCCCGGAAAAAGCGGTGGTTATTATAACCCTTTCACGGGCGCCGTCGAGCGTTCATCCCAGGAGGGACATCCGCATGGCTTCAACGCAGGCACTCTCGGTCACCGATGCGACATTCGACGCGGAAGTGGTCAAGTCCGATACGCTGACACTGGTCGATTTCTGGGCCGAGTGGTGCGGCCCGTGCAAGATGATCGCCTCCACCCTGGACGAGCTGGCGACCGACTATGACGGCCGGCTGAAGATCGTCAAGGTGGACGTGGACGCGAATCAGCGTACCGCCCAGCAATACGCTGTGCGCTCGATTCCGAGTCTGCTGCTGTTCAAGAACGGGCGGGTGGTCGAGACCGTGATCGGCGCCGTGCGCAAGCAGCGTCTGGAAGAGGCAATCGACGCGCATCTGTAGCCTCGCGCTGACAGGGTCCTGACGCCATGCCGACCTGGTTCAAGAACGGGTTCGTCCGCCTGCTGAATCCGATGGTCGGCGCGCTCGTCCGCCACCGCGTGCACCCCAACTTGATCAGCACGATCGGGTTTCTCGTCACGCTGACGGCCGCCGTCATCATCTTCCAGCGCGAGTTGTTCTGGGGCTTTTTCGTGTTCCTGCTGGGCGGGATGATGGACATTCTCGACGGCCGCGTGGCGCGGGAAACGGGGCTGGCGTCGAAGTTCGGCTCGTTCTATGACTCGACGCTCGATCGCGTCTCCGAGATCGTTCTGTATTTCGCCCTCTATGCCTATTTCCGGCCGCTGCCCGAGTACTGGTGGGTGGGGTACCTCGTCATCTGCGCCATGGTGGGGTCGCTGATGGTGTCGTACACCCGCGCGCGAGCGGAGGCGCTGGGGATCGAGTGCAAGACCGGCATGATGCAGCGGCCCGAACGGGTCGTGCTGCTGGGCCTGGGGGGGCTGCTGATGCCGGTGGCGGCCTGGGTCCGGCCGGAGTGGGAGTATGCGCCGGTGCTCCTGGCCGTCGGCGGCATCGCCCTGCTCGCCAACTTCACCACGCTCGAACGCATCTATACCGTCTATAAAGTCGCCCACGGCGTGCCGCTCGAGGCTCCGACGGGCCCGCCACCCGATCAGAAAGGAACGGTCCTCCCATGACGCCATCCAACCCGATCGCGCCCGCCGACGGCAGGCTGGGCATTCTGTTGCCGGGACTCGGCGCCGTCGGCACGACGCTGATTGCGGGCGTCGAGGCTGTCCGCCGCGGGACGGCGCAGCCGTTCGGCTCGCTCACCCAGATGGGCACGATCCGGCTCGGCGGGCGACCTGAGAAGCGAGTGCCCACGATCAAGGAGTTCGTGCCGCTCGCCCGGCTCGACCAGCTCGTCTTCGGCGCCTGGGACGTGTTTCCCGATGACGCCTATGAGTCGGCCACGCACGCCGGAGTGCTCGAGACGTCGCAGGTCGAGGGGCTCAAGGACTTTCTCTCCACCATCAAGCCCATGCGCGGGGCATTCGACCAGCGGTACGTCAAAAAGCTGGCCGGCACCCACATCATCGAGAGCCGCTCCAAGCGCGACTGGGCCAATCTGCTGATGCAGGACATCGCCGCGTTCAAGGCCGAGCACGGCTGCGGCCGGCTGGTGATGGTGTGGTGCGGCTCCACCGAGGTGTTCCTCCGGCCGGGTCCCGTCCACCAGACGATGGCGGCCTTTGAACAGGGGCTCGACGCCGACGACGACGCGATCCCCCCGTCGATGGTCTACGCCTACGCCGCCATCATGTCGGGTGTGCCCTACGCCAATGGCGCCCCCAACCTTTCGGCCGACGTCCCGGCGCTGCTCGAGCTGGCGGATCAAAAGGGCGTGCCGGTCACCGGCAAGGATTTCAAGACCGGCCAGACGCTGATGAAGACGATCCTCGCGCCCGGCTTCAAGGCGCGCATGCTCGGCATCCGGGGCTGGTACTCGACGAACATTCTGGGCAATCGCGACGGCGAGGTGCTGGACGACCCCGAATCGTTCCGCACGAAGGAGGAATCCAAGCTCGGCGTGCTGGATTTCATCCTGCAACCCAAGGTGTACCCCGAACTGTACGGCGACATCTCTCACGTGGTGCGGATCAATTACTACCCGCCCCGCGGCGACAATAAGGAGGGGTGGGACAACATCGACATCTTCGGCTGGCTCGGCTATCCGATGCAGATCAAGCTCAACTTCCTGTGCCGGGATTCGATCCTCGCCGCCCCGATCGTGCTCGACCTGGCGCTGTTCCTCGACCTCGCCTCGCGGGCCGGCATGCACGGCATCCAGGAGTGGCTCTCGTTCTACTGGAAGAGCCCGATGCACGCCCCCGAGCTCTACCCCGAGCACGACCTCTTCATCCAGCTGATGAAACTCAAGAACACGCTCCGGCACCTGATGGGAGAGGAGCAGATCACCCATCTGGGGCTGGAGTACTACGACTAACGGCCTTGAGTTTCCCCCCCGGGGCGGTGATATTCGCCCGCGGTGAATGACGACGCGCTCCGCGCACCCGCCGCCGGGTTCCTCATCACCTTCGAGGGCGGCGAGGGGAGCGGGAAATCCACCCAGGTGGAGCTGCTCGCCGTCTGGCTCGGGGAGCAGGGGCACGACGTGCTGACCGCGCGCGAGCCCGGCACGACCGCAACCGGGGAGCTGGCGCGGCGGTTTCTGCTGGAGACGGCGCCGGACGACCTGACGCCGGAGGCCGAATTGGCGCTGTTTCTGGCGGCCCGGGCGCAACTGGCCGAGGAGGTGCTCCGGCCCGCGCTTGCGGCGGGACGGGTCGTTCTACTCGACCGGTACGGTGATTCGTCGGTCGCCTACCAGGGGTACGGCCGGGGGCTCGAGCCCGGGCGGGTGGCAGCGCTGAATGGCTGGGCGACGCGGGGGCTCGCGCCCGCCTTGACGGTGCTGATCGACGTGCCGGTCACCGCCGCGGAGGCGCGCCGCGATCGGGCGCCGGACCGGGTGGAGCGGGCCGGGGTACCGTTTCACGAACGGGTGCATGCCGGCTACGCCGCGCTGGCCCGAGCCGAGCCGAACCGATTCTGCGTTCTCGATGGACGACGGCCGATTGCTGAGATTCAAGCGACGATTCGCGACCGCGTACGGGCGCTGCTGAACACTGAACGAACCGACCGGGGGATGGCATCCACATGATCAGCAAGCGCATCGGCACCGTCTTCGTACTCCTCTTCGTGCTCGCCATCCTGACCGGCGGGATCATCTATGATGATCTATCGGCGTCGGACGGCGACGATCCCTATCAGGCGATTAAGCTCCTCAACGAGACGATCCATCAGGTGTCCGACAAGTACGTGGACTCGATCGCTCAGGACAGCCTCTATCTGCGAGCGATCGAGGGGATGCTGATGTCGCTCGATCCCTACTCCCAGCTGCTGTCGCCCAGCGACTACGATGATCTGAAGATCCACACCCAGGGCAATTACGAGGGGCTGGGCATCCGGATCGATATCGTGGATGAGGTGCTCAGCGTGATCGCGCCGATCGAGGGCACGCCGGCCTACAAGGCCGGCCTGCGGGCGGGGGATCAGATCCTCGCGGTGGACGGCGCCACGACCCAGGGGTGGAGCGAGGAGAAGGCGGTGCAGGAGCTGCGCGGGCCGCGGGGCTCGAAGGTCGCGCTGCGGATCGGCCGCGTCGGCTTGGACGAGACGTTCACGGTGGAGATCGTCCGCAGTCCGATCACGCTGTCGGCGGTCCCCTATGCGTTTATCCTCCGGGACGGCATCGGCTACGTGCGGTTCACCCAGTTCTCCGAGCGGGGCCGCGAGGAGCTGCGCGATGCCATTCGCGATCTCGAGCGGCAGGGCATGCGAGGGCTGATTCTCGATCTGCGCGACAACCCCGGCGGGTTGCTCGATCAGTCGATCGAGGTCTCCGACCTGTTCCTTCCCAAGGGCGTCGAGATCGTCTCCACCCAGGGGCGGATGGCCGACAGCGATCGCACCTGGTCGGCGCGCGACAATGACGACTTCTCGGTCCATCCGATGGTGCTGCTGGTCAACCGTTCGTCGGCCTCGGCCAGCGAGATCGTGGCGGGCGCGCTGCAGGACCACGACCGGGCGCTGCTGGTGGGCCAGTCCACCTGGGGCAAGGGGCTGGTGCAGAGCCTGTTCCCGCTCGACGACGGCTACTTCCTGAAGCTCACCACGGCGCGCTACTACACGCCCAGTGGACGCAGCATTCAGCGGGAGAATGAGCCGCTGGACCTCGAGGAGATCGCGCTGCCGGAGGAGATGGGTACGCTGGAGGATGAGCGGAAGGACATTCCCGACAGTCTGGTGTTCCGCACCGACATGGGCCGTACGGTCTATGGTGGCGGCGGGGTCATGCCGGACGTGATCATCCGCGGTGAGGAGATCGCCGAGGTCTCGCGCGATCTGCTGCGCGACATTGCGCTCGAGAACGCCTTCTTCACGTTCGGCGTGCGGTACCGCGCCGCGCATCCGTCCATTCCGCGGAACTTTGCGCCCGACCCGGAGCTGCTCGAGGAGTTCAAGACGTACCTGCGGAACGTCAGGAGCATTCCCGTCGACGACGTCGCGTTCGAGGCCGAGCGGACCTACATCCGCGACTTCCTGCGCTACACGCTGATCAGCCAGTACCACGGCGAGGGCGCCGCCCGCCAGGCGGTGATGGCGGCTGATCTGCCGCTGTCGAAGGCGGTGGAGCTGCTGACCGCGGCCGACACGCTGGCCGATCTGTTTCGCCTCGCCGCGCGCGAGCGGCAGGCGCAGCGGACGGCGATCCGCGAGGCCGCCAGCGCGACCTCCGGCCGGCCCCGGATCGAGACCCCGCGGTAGATCCGGCACGCGCGGCGGATGCCCCGGATCCCCACCGCCGTGCTGGTGGACGGCTACAATCTGCTGCATGCGATTCCCCGGTTCGCGCCCCGCGGCGCGGAGCTGGCGCCGGCCCGGGCCCAGCTCGAGGAATGGCTCGGTCAGGCCGCCCGTGCCGCGGCGGTGTCCGAATGCCTGCTGGTGTGGGACGGTCGCGCCGGCTCCCGGGCGAACCCCACGACCGCGCCACTGACCGTGATCTTCACCCCGACCGGCGTCACCGCCGACGATCGGTTGCTGGCCCTCTGCCGGGGCTCCTACGCGGCGCGGGCGGCCACCACCTGGATCATCAGCTCGGATCACGGCGTTCAGACGCCGGCCCGCCAGCTCGGCTTTACCGTGCTGGGCGCGAAGACGTTCTACGACCGGTGGGCGACGGCGCGCCCCCGCGGCGGCTGCGCCCCGGAACGTCACGCCACCGCGACCAAACCGCGTCCCTCCCGCGCCGATACCGAGGCCTGGCTGAACGAGATGGCGCGCCGCTCGTGAGTCCCGCCACCGCCACCGGCCCCACGCTCAAGCGCGCCGTCTCCCGCTGGGAGATCGTCGGCCTGGCGCTCAACGACGTGATCGGCAGCGGCGTCTACCTGCTGCCGGCCGCGGCGGCGGCGCTGCTCGGACCGGCGAGCCTCTGGGCGGTGCTTGTCGCCGGCGCCGCGGTGACGCTGCTGGTGCTCTGTTTCGCCGAGGCGGCCAGCCACTTCGACGAACCCGGCAGCGCCTATCTCTACACCCGCGAGGCGTTCGGGGACTTCATCGGCTTCGAGGTCGGCTGGATGACGTGGCTGGCGCGGATCGCCTCGGTGGCGTCGCTGTCGAACGGGTTCGCCCAGGCGGTCGGATTTCTCTGGCCGGCGGCCAATACCGGTGGCGTGCGAGCGATGGTCATCGCGGTGCCGCTGGCGATCCTCACCTGGATCAATGTCATGGGCGTCAAATCCGGCGCCCGCACCGCGGTCGGACTGACGATCGGCAAGATCGTGCCGCTGGTGTTCTTCATCGCGGTCGGGATCTTCGCGGTGGACTGGTCGCGCGTGTTCCCGGTACCCGCACCGCCAACCGCGGGTCTCGGCGAGGCGGCGCTCCTGCTCCTGTTCGCCTACGCCGGCTTCGAGAACACCGCCGCGCCGGCGGGGGAGTACCGCAACCCCCGCCGTGACATCCCGTTCGCGCTGATCACGATGATCATTGCCGTGACGGCGATCTACTTCCTGGTTCAACTCGTCGCGCTGGGTACCCTGCCGGACCTCGCCAGCCGGACCGAGGGGTCGCCGCTGGCGGATGCCGCCGTGCTCCTTGTCGGGGCGTGGGGGGGCATCCTCATGACGGTGGGCGCGATGATCTCGATCGAGGGGAACGTCGGCAGCACCACCCTGGCGGGGCCCCGCTACCTCTTCGCGCTGGCGCAGGACGGGTTCGGCCCGCGCTACCTGGCGCAGGTTCACTCCCGCTTCCGCACGCCGGCGGCGGCGATCGTGACCCAGTCGGTGATCGCGCTCGCGCTGGCGCTCTCGGGGTCGTTCGTCCAGCTGGCGATGCTCTCGATCATCGCCCGGCTCGCCACGTATATGGGCACCGCGGTGGCGGTGCCGGTTCTGCGCCGCAAGTTTCCCCGCACCGAGTCCACCGTGGTGCTGCCCGGCGGGCCGCTGATCCCCGCCGCCGCGCTGGCCGTCTGCCTGCTGTTCCTCTACAGCGCCGAGCGGAACAACCTGATCGCGGGGGTGATCGCGCTCGTCATCGGCGTGGGGCTCTACGTGCTGCGCCGCAAGCCGGAACCGGGATCCGCCGTCACGCCCGCCTAAGTCGCGAACGCGATTCCCAGGTGCTCGATCAGCCGCGCTTCGATAGCTTCGCGGAGCCCAAGGTCTGAAAGCTCACCGATTGGCCCCCGCACGCGCGTCCGCGTGATAGTCCGCACCTGGAACGGCATCGCGATGCTGTCCTCCGCGTTCCCCGCCGCGCCGCGCGGAAGCATGACCTCGAATGGATAGATCCGGCGCGTCTTTCCTCGTGCCCCGGTGAGGGGAACGACGGTCACGAGGTCGAACCGCGCATTGAACCCATCGTTGGAGACGACCAGAGCTGGCCGCGCGCCGCCCTGTTCGCGACCGACGACCGGATCGAGTTGCACCCAGACGAGGTCCCAGCGAACCGCCAGCCGGTTCCCTGACCCGGTCAGCGTTCGGCCCCGCGCAGCCCGTCCCCGGCGGCGCAATCATACGCCTCGATAATTGAGCGCATGTCTTCAAGGAACTCCGGGTCGGCGGCAGCTTCCGCGTAGGCCGATTCGAGGTGGCGGCGCCGGGTTTCGCGGAGCTCGCGGACCAGGGCCCGTTCGACGAACGCGTTCTGACTCTCCGCGGCCCCCCGCTCCACGGCTTCCTTGACGGCAAGGACGAGCGCTTCCGGTAACTGGTAGCCTGGCTTCTTGCGTGGCTGCGTGGCGCGCGAGGCGGAGCCGGTTTTCCCCATTAAAGCCCCCTGAGTTGACTACCAGGGAATACTACCAGCCAGTGGGAGTTCCTGTCAACCGCGAGACGGAGTCGACGAACACCTGCGAAAACCCCCGATCCTCGAGCGAGGACCGGGGGTTGGGTCATGCCGGGGAACCGGGCCGGCCTAATGGTACGGCTCGAGCCGCCGCGCGCGGGACACGTGCCGGAGCCGCTCGATGGCGCGCTCCTTGATCTGCCGGATCCGCTCGCGCGACAGGTTGAAGATCGACCCGATCTCGCGCAGCGTGAGCGGCTCGTTGCCGTCCAGCCCGTAGTAGAGCTTGACGATCTTGGCCTCGCGCGGGGCGAGGGAATCGAGCGTCTCGCGGATCTCCTTCTGGCGCGCGCTCTCGAACGTCTGCTCCTCGGGGTCGAGCGTCTCGTCGTCGGAAAGGTAGGAGAACAGCGTCTTCTCCTCGCCTTCGAACAGCGGGGCGTCGAGCGAGAGCGACTTGCGCGCGACGTTCATCAGCTTGCGCACCTCGTCCACGTCCATCTCCATCGCCGCCGCCACTTCCTCGGGCTTGGGCTCGCGGCCGAGCTTCTGGGTGAGCTCCGCCTCCTTCTTGGAGATCTTGTTGAGCGTGGTCGCGCGATTGATCGGCAGCCGGAACGTCTTCGAGTTCTCCGCCAGCGCCTTGAGGATCGCCTGGCGGATCCACCACACCGCGTAGGAGATGAATTTCACGCCCTTGGTCTCGTCGAACTTCTGGGCCGCCCGCACGAGTCCTACATTCCCCTCACAGATCAGGTCGGGCAGGCTCATGCCGAGGTTCTGATACTTCTTCGCCACCGAGACGACGAAGCGGAGGTTCGACCGTACCAGCTTCTCCAGCGCCAGCTGGTCTCCGTCGCGAATCCGCCGCGCGAGCTCGGCCTCCTCCGCCCGCGACAGCAGCGGGTGGTTCTTGATGTCTTCCAGGTACAGCGCGAGCGCGCCTTCGTCGACCTTATCGGCTCCACTGCCCAGTCCCATGCTCGATGTCTTCTTGCGCTTTTTCGCCGCCATAAACGCCCCGTCTTTCCATGCCGGTAGACACGCCATCCGCCGGAAACTATGAAGCAGTTAAGTGTATGAAGGGGATCAAACCGTGTCAAGTAGAGTATCTCACAGTCGTTTCGATTCAAACCGATTTTCACCTTGCTGCCCGCCGCTGAGGATCGATACAATCAATACCGGCGTGATGATGAAAAGGTTGCCTCCGCGGCGTTCGCGCCGAATCAGCTGGTGGGCCGGGGTCTTCGCGACGCTGACCCTCGCCGGTCCCGCCTGGGGCCAGTCGGGCGGGGAAAGCGACTCAATCGGACAGAAAGAACCTCATGGGGCCACGTTTGAGCGCGTCTACATAGATCCCAGCGCCTACCGGTCTCCCCATGTTCTCCTGTATGACTGGCCCGCCCTCACCAATCTGGTGCGCTGGGCGCGGCCGCTGGAGACGGCGGTCTCGGAAGCCGATCAGACGGTGACCGGCGAGCTGCTGGCCGGCTTCCGCGATCGCGCCGACAGCCTGGCGGCGGCGCCGCTGCCGGCTTTTCTCGCCGGCCGGAGAGACTCGGTCCGCACCGCGCTGGATGCGCTGGGGAGCTATCTGGGGCGG
>JBHENR010000201.1:0-6897 GCA_046262555.1 Gemmatimonadota bacterium
GCCTGAACCGGGGAGCGGCGGGCGGGGGGGGAAGGGGCCGGGGAGTTCTGGTGGAAGGGGTGGCGGTAAGGGTTCGCTTCGCGGAGGCTCACGGGCTGGGGGGAAGGGCGGGGGGAAGGCGCCGGGTCGGGGGGTTTCGAAGCGGAGGGGGCCGCCGCGGGGTGCGAAGCCGGGTGGGGTGGTGCGGGCTGGACGGCCGAAGACGGCCGTCATGGGCGCCAAGCCGGGAAAGAAGGGCAAGCCGGTCAAGCCGCCAAAGCCGCGGGCGGTGGTGGTGGTGTTTGCCAAGGCGGTGGTGGCGGGGCAGGTGAAGACGCGGATGCGGCCGGTGCTGCAGGCGGCGGAGGCGGCGGATCTGTATCGAGCGCTGCTGCTGGATACACTGGAGGCGGTGCGGGCGACAGACGCGGAGGCGGTGGTGGCGTTCACGCCGGCCAACGGGCGGTCGTCGCTCGAGCGGCTGCTGGGAAGGCGCTGGCCGCTGGTGGCGCAAGGGCCGGGGGATCTGGGGGAGCGGCTGGAGTCGGTGTTCGCACAGCTGCATGCCAGCTCGAAGCGGCCCCTGATCGCCATCGGCAGCGACTGTCCGGGCGTGACGCCGGCCCGGTTGCGTGAGGCGTTTGCGGCGCTGGACACGCACGCCGCGGTGCTGGGTCCGGCGCTCGACGGCGGCTACTACCTGCTGGGGCTCACCGCGCCGCGGCGGGAGCTTTTTCGGGACATCTCCTGGAGCACCGCGGACGTCGCGGCGGTGACGCAGGAGCGCCTCGGGAGAGCGGGGGTGTCGCTGGCGCTGCTTCCGGCGGAGCGCGATCTGGATACACCGGCCGATCTTCTCGACTGGTACACGGCCGCCCATGCGGGGGCTCTGCGGGCGACCTACGCGCGCACGTGGGCGATGGTGAGCGCGGTGCTGCCCCCGCGGCGCCTGGCCGCACTGGAGGAGGCTGCCGCCCGGTGACGCTCGGCCCGCGGCCGGCGCTCGTCATCGGCGTGGTGGCGCTCACGTGGTCGGCGCTGTTCGTCCGCTGGGCGGACGCGCCTCCGCTCGCCATCGCTTTTCTTCGGATGGCGCTGGCGGCGGCCGGCCTGCTCGCCATCGCCGGAGTGACCCGCACCCGGTTCTGGCGGGCGTGGCGCGGGACGGCGTGGTGGACGGGCGCCGCGGCCGCGCTCCTGCTGGCGATCCATCTGGCGCTGTGGATCGCCTCGCTCGCGTACACGACCGTCGCGGCCTCCGTCGTCCTCGTCTGCACCCAGCCGGTCTTCGTCGCGCTGCTGGGGTGGATCGCGTTGCGCGAGCGGCCAGCGCGGGCGGCGTGGGTGGGCATGGGGCTGGCGCTGGCGGGCACCATGGTCATCGCCGGGGGGGACGTCGCGCTCGACCGCCGCGCGCTCTTCGGCGACATGCTGGCGCTGCTCGCCGCGCTCGTGATCTCCGGCTACTACGTCCTCGGGCGTCATCTGCGGGCGACCACCGACCTGCTGCCGTACGTGGTGGTGGTCTTCTCGCTGGCGGCGGCGTGGCTGGGTCTGGCGGTGGCGGCGGCCGGGGTCCCGATCGGCGGTTATGATGCCACCACCTGGGCCGCGCTCGCGGGACTGGCGATCGTCCCCACGATCATCGGGCATTCGGCGATGAACTTTGCGCTGCGGTACCTGCGCGCCTATGAAGTCAACGTGGCGATCCTGGGCGAGCCGGTCGGGGCGACGCTCTGGGCGGCGCTGCTCCTGGCCGAATTGCCGGGGCCGGCCACCGTCGTGGGGGGAACGCTCATCCTGGGCGGCATTCTGCTGACCATGCGCCGCCGATCGCTTCCCGACGCGATAGCGCCGGCACCGCTGTGACCGGGCCCGTCGGGGTCCGGTTCTGGCGCGGCACCGAGCTCGAATCGGTGCACGCCGTGCATGCCGCGCTCGCCTCGGCGGGCCGCGTCGTGCCGCTCCACGGCGCGCCATCCACCCGGGCGTTTCTGCGGTCGGCCGCGAAGCCGATCCAGTTGATCCCGCTGGTGGAGGAAGGGTTGGTCGCGCGGTACGGGTTCACCGACGCGGAGGTGGCGGTGATGGCGGCGTCCCACAGCGGCGAGCCGTTTCACGTCGCCGCGGTGACGTCCATCCTCGAAAAGGCTGACCTCCAGCCCGCGCACCTCCAGTGCGGTGTGCACGAGCCGCTGTCACACGCCGCGGCGCTGGCGCTACGGGCCGCGGGAATGGCGCCGACCCCGCTCCACAACAATTGCTCGGGCAACCACGCGGGACTGCTGGTCGTCTGCCGGGCGCTCGGGTGGCCGCTGGCGACGTATCGCGAGCCGGACCACCCGCTGCAGGAACGGCTCTGGCGATTGGTGGCGGAGCTGGCCGACCTGACGCTGGAACGCGTCGGCCGGGCGACCGATGGGTGCGGCATCCCCGCGTTTGCCCTGCCGGTGTCGACGATGGCCGCCGCCTATGGCCGGCTGGCCGAAGCCGATGCCGCCCGGCTGTCGGACCGCGAGCGGGCTATCGGCCTGATCTTCGACGCGATGGCCGCCGCGCCCCCCTTTACCGCGGGGACCGGAAGACTGTGCACCGATCTGATGACGCGCGCGGGGGCGGGGCTTATCATCAAGACGGGTGCGGAGGGCGTCTACTGCGCCGCCCTGCGCGCTGGCGGGGCGCCCCGTGGCCTCGCGCTCAAGGTGGCCGACGGTGCCGGCCGGGCCGCAGACGTCGCGCTGCTCGAGCTGCTCGTCGGGCTCGGTGCGATCGACTCGGCGGCCGACCCCGTGTTGGCCGCCCACGCGCGCCCGCCGGTCCGGAATCACGCCGGATGCGTTGTCGGGCACCTGGATGCCTGGCTCCCCATGCTGGAGGTGGAATGACCGAAGATCTCGCGACTGCCATCGTCCGCCTGGGTGCCGCCGCCGGAGGCGGCGATCCCGAACGTCTGGTGAGCGCGCTCGACAACGCGGCACCGGGCGTGCCCCCCGACCACATCGAGGAGCTGCTGCTCCAGACGTATCTCTTCGCCGGGTTTCCGCGGGCGATCAACGCGTTCTTCACCTGGCAGGGATGGGCGGCGCGGTCCGGCCGGGGCCGGGGCGTACGCCAGCTCGAGCCCGATCGGATCGACACCTGGCGGGAGCGGGGCGAGCGGCTCTGCCGGTTGATCTATGGCGAGAACTTCGAGGCGCTGCAGCAACGGCTCGCGCGGCTCCACCCGGCGCTGGCCGACTGGACCCTCACGGAAGCCTACGGCAAAGTGCTCAGCCGGCCGGGTCCGGACCCGGCGCGGCGTGAGCTGGCGGCGATCGGCGCGCTGATCGCGATCGCCGCGGAGCGGCAACTGGTGGCCCATCTGGAAGGCGCGCGGCGGGCGGGGGTCGCCGAACGGGTGCTCCGTGCCGCGGCCACCGCGGTAGCCGCCGAGTGGGATCGCCTCGATCTGGTCGAGCGTCTCCTGGGCGTGCCGCTGGACCTCGCCACGGACGGCCCGCTGGGGCCGTGAGCGAGCCGGTTCGCATCAGCGTGCAGGTGCGTTACGCCGAAACCGATCAACAGGGTGTCGCCTACCACTCCCACTATCTGGTGTGGATGGAAATCGGCCGGACCGCGTTTCTCGACGCGGTTGGCTTTCCCTATCGACAGATTGAAGCCGAGGGCGTCGCCTTCTCGGTCGTGGCGGCGCGGGTGCGGTATGGCGGCGCTGCGCGCTACGGGGAGACGGTCGAGGTGATCACCCGCTGCCGCTCCGTGCGCAGCCGCGAGGTCGTGTTCGACTACACGCTCCAGGTGGGGGCCCGACCCATCGCCCAGGGGGAGACGACCCTCATCGCGCTGGATGGCGACCGCCGGCCGTGCCGGATACCCGCCCCGGTCGTGGAGGCGCTGTTAAACCGCGCGGGCGGTCCCGCCATTTACGAACGGTCGAATCCAGGCCGCTCCCAGCCGGCCGCCTGACCTTCCGCTCCCGGAGATTCCGCCTGATCCCTCGCCTTTCCTCCGTCCGGACGTGCAGCCTCGCCCTGCTTCTGTGCGGCGTGGCCTGGCTCGAGGCTCGCCCGGCGGCGGCTCAGGTCACCGCCTTCGGCAAGAACAAGGTCCAGTACGACGACTTCCAGTGGGAGATCCTCGCCAGCGAGCACGTCGATCTGTATTACTATCCGGAGGAGCGCGAGCTGGCGCTGATCGCGCTCGACTATGCCGAAGAGTCGTACGCCGCGCTCGAGCAGAAGTTCTCATACCACCCGCAGGACCGCATCCCGCTGGTCGTCTACGCCAGCCACTCGCACTTCGAGCAGACCAACATCGTGCCGTTCTTTATTCCCGAGGGCGTGGCGGGGTTCACTGAGTTCCTCAAGGGCCGCGTCGCGCTGCCGTTCAACGGCTCCTATGCGGACTTCCGGCGCGTCATCAAGCACGAGCTGGTCCACGTGTTTCAGGCCCGCAAGGGCGCCCATCTGAAACGGCTCCACCCGAGCGGCTACGAGTGGGCCTCGCCCCAGTGGTTCACCGAGGGGTTGGCGGAATACTGGTCGGGGCCGTGGGGGGCCGAGGGGGATCTCGTCGTCCGCGACCTGCTGCTCAATGGCCGCGTCCCGGACATCGCCGAGCTGGACCGCTACGCCGGCACGTTCGCCGTCTACAAGCTGGGCCAGCATCTGCAGGAGTGGCTGGGGGACACCTACGGCGAAGACCGGCTGGTGGAACTGCTCGAGAGCGAGTGGAAGCACAAGAACTTCTCGACCGCGTTCCGGAAGGTGTACGGCGTAACGCTGGCCGACGCCAGCGAACGGTGGCACCGCGATCTGCGCGCCCAGTACTTCCCGACACTGGCCGCCGAGCGCCCGGTGGCCACGACGGCGACGCCGGTGGTGACCGAGGGCCGCCTGAACTTCACTCCCGCCATCGTCCCCGGCGGGGGGGACCGCGGCGCGGCCGGTCTGGCCTATGTCTCGCTCCACTCGGGATTCGCCACGATTCGCACCGCCGATCTGTATGGAGAAAACGAGGATCTCGACAGCGAGGTGACGGGCGACCGCTCCGGCGACTACGAGTCGTTCCATCCCCTCCAGAGCGCGATCGACGTGAGTCCCCAGGGGCGGCTCGCATTCGTGGCCAAGTCAGGAGCGCGGGACGTGCTGTATATCCACGAACTGTCCGGGGGCCGCGATCATGAGGGGGAATGGACGGACCTGGTGGCGCTCGCCAGCCCGACCTGGGCGCCGGACGGCCGGCGGCTCGTCTTCGTCGGGCTGTCCCGGAGCGGCTTCGCCGACCTCTATCTGTGGGACACCGCGACGGGGCGCCGCGAGCGGCTGACCGACGACCGCTATTTGGAAGTCGCGCCCAGCTGGTCGCCGGTCCGGGATGAGATCGCGTTCGCCAGCGACCGCACGCCGTTCGGGCGCGAAGGCGCACGCAATCTCTATCGACTGGACGTCGCCACCCGGGAGATCACGCCGCTGACGTTCGGCGACTGGGTGGACCGCGACCCCGACTGGGCGCCCGATGGCGAGCGGATGGTATTCGCTTCCGACCGCGCCGGGACGCTGGACCTGTACTTCGTGGATCGGGCGGGGAACGGGCGCCGCGCGACCGGTTTCGCCGCCGGGGCGATGCATCCGCGCTGGTTCCGCGATGGCGGCAGCGAGGGCATCGTGTTCACGGCGTATGAGAACATGGCCTACGACATCTACCGGGTGCCGCTGCCGCCCGAGGCGCCGGTGACGTTCGCCCTGCCGCCGATGCGTCGGTGCCGGGGTGGCGCTGGGAGGAGGCGGCTCCCGACTCCACTCGCTTCGCGCAGCGGCCGTACAAACAGGAGTTCGGGCTCGACTTTGCGGTGGCGGCGCTCGCGTTCAGCGAGGACGGCGGCCGGGGTGAGGGCGCCCAGCTGGTCTTCTCGGACCAGCTCGGCGACCACCTGATCGTGGCCCAGGTGAACTCCCAGTCGGGCCGCTCGAATCTCTTCTCCGGATTTACCGGCGTGGCGTCGTACATCAACATCAAGAACCGGATCAACTGGGGGGTGAGCGCGTACCGGCTGCGCTCGGTCTACACGTCGCTCTTGGAGGGAGACTTCGGCCGTGGAGGGCTCGAGCAGGAGGGGATCGGGATCCGGAACGACTTCTTCGAATCCCGCTGGGGGGGATCCGGCCTGGTGGCGTACCCCCTCTCCAAGTTCCAGCGTATCGAGGGGGAGCTCACCGTCGAGCGCAACGAAATCACCGAGTTGCCCAACGGTCCCGAGGATTTTGACGATCTGTTCCTGCGCGATGCCTGGCTGGCGATCGGCTCGTTCAGCTACATCTACGACAACGCCCTCTGGTCGGCGGCGGGACCAATCGACGGCCAGCGGATGAACCTGACGGTCTCCGCCGTCGGCAACGTGACCGACACCGGAGTGGAGAGCACCGAGGTGCTGCTCGACGCGCGGAAGTATTTCCGCACCTCGCTCCACACCACCTACGCCGTCCGCGCCCGGGGCCGGATCGCCACCGGCGACGTGCCGACGTTCTACTATCTCGGTGGCCCGGCGTCGCTCCGCGGCTACCCCCGCTACCTGCTCAATGGCAATTACACCGCGTTGCTCAATCAGGAGTGGCGGTTCCCCATCATCCGGCCCGGGGGGCAGCGCGAAGGGTGGGCGACGCTGCTGGGCAACGGCATCTGGGGGGCGCTGTTCGTCGACGTCGGGAATGCCTGGACCGACGCGACGACGCTCACGGCGTCGGACGGGACGACCCGCCACGTTGGCGGGTACCCGGGACTGCTGGGCTCGTATGGCGCCTCGCTCCGGTACCCGCTGGCGGGGCCGTTCATTCTGCGGTTCGACTGGGCGCGGCGTTTCGACATCGAGGAGACCCGGGAGTTATTCCCGGGCGAGCAGGATAAGACCCACTTCAGCTTTTT
>JBHENR010000202.1:0-4028 GCA_046262555.1 Gemmatimonadota bacterium
CTCCGCGGCGGCACGTTGCGCCCGGCCCTTGTCGCGACTCGTGATGCCCACGCGAGCACCGAGCGAGGCCGGCGCAGGACACCCGGCCGCGCTGGCGATCAGCGCGAAGGTCGTCAGCCAGGCGAGACCGAGGGCCGCAAAGATGCCGGCCAGGGCGACCGACTCGGCAGTCGCGGAGGGACCAGGCGTAACGAACTGCGGGATGAGGCTGGTGAAGAGCAGGGCGATCTTCGGATTGAGGAGGTTGCTCAACAGTCCTTGGCGGAACGGCGACCCGCTCATTCGCGAATGGAGATCGACATCGGCTACACGGCTCCTCAGCTCCAGGAGCGTGCGGATGCCGAGATAGACCAGGTAGCCCGCCCCGACCCATTTAACGACCGTGAATGCCAGGGTGGATGTCGCCAGCAGCGCGGCCAGGCCCAGGACCGATGCGGCCGTCCAGACCAGCAGCCCGACACAGATGTCGAGCGCGCTGCGGAGCGCCGCACCGCGGCCGTACGCCAGCGCGTTGCGGGTCACAATGGCCATGTCCGGGCCGGGCGTGACTATGAGCACGATCGCCACGGCAACGAAGGCCGGCAACGACGACATCGGGTGGCTCAGCGCTCGGCGCCGGCGAGCCGCGCGCCCAGCGCGACGAATGCGGCGGCGAACGTGCGGCGCAGCCAAGTCATCACCCGTAGGCGGCTGATGACCGCGGTACGGACGGCGGCGGCGAAGGTGCCGTACACCACGAACACGACGAGCGTAGCCAGCATGAAGACGCCGCTCATCTCCAGCATGCGGAGCAGACCGTTGGGATCTGACGGGCGCACGAACTGGGGCAGGAAGGCAAAGAAGAAGATCGTCAGCTTGCGGTTGAGGATGTTGATCAGGACGCCGGAGATGATGACCCGCACAGCCGAGCGCGGCGGCGCACCCTCGTCGACCGTCACTGCGCCGGACTGCTCTACATGGCCTGGATGACCTGGCGCGTCGTCGTAGGCCATGTCTCAGGGTACCGCCGCACCGTCAGAGTAGCCAGCCGAACATACCGACCGATCCGCGCCGTCGCGAGCGTGAGCTCTGGCCCAGGCCACCGGGCTCTGGCCGGACGAGGTCACGGCTCTCGCGGCCCCGCGCGGTGAGCGCACAGCTTCCCCAGGAGGTCGATCAGCTGGGTCATCTCGTTCTCGCTGAGGCGAGCCGTCAGGGCGGCTTCGACGGCCGCCGCAAAGGACCGATTGTTGCGAACGTAGCTTCGCCATCCCTCGCGTGTGATGGAGACGATGACGGTGCGCCGGTTGTCCGACGGCGACGCGCGCTCCATCCAGCCACGCTCGACCAGCCGATCGACCAGCCGAGTGGTGGCGCTCGGGGTCAGCCCCAGCCGCTCGGCCAGCTGCGCCATGCGCAGGCGCCGACCCGGCGCGGCTCCCAGCTCATACAGGCTGCCGTGCTCCAGGACCGAGACGCCGTGCTCGCGCTCGATGCGGCGGCTCAGCTCGGCCAGCACGCGCGCGTGTGCGCGGTGCAGGGTGGCCCAGGCCTCCATCGAGCGTGCTGTATCGGTCATGCGCTGCGCATCCTACCAGCGGGTTGACAGGCACATCATGCCACCGCTAATGTTGCATATGCAAATATGACCACGACAACACAAAGGAGCCAACGCCATGAGCGCATTCACGGAGGCCGAGCGCCGCTACCTGAGCGACGTGCACCCGATGGCCCGGCTGGCCACCGTCGGCCGCGACGGCACGCCGCATGTCATGCCCATCGGCATGTATCGCCTGAACGAAGGTGGCGATGTGATCGACACCCTCGGCCGCGATCTGACGACCACCAAGAAGTGGCGCGATGTGCAGCGCACCGGTCGCGCGGCGATCGTCTTCGACGATGTGCTGCCGCCGTTCCGGCCGCGCGGCATCGAGGTCCGCGGCATGGCGGAGGTGGTGGATGGATCGGAGCCGGTCATCCGCATCCACCCGCGGCGTATCGTGGCCTGGGGGTTGGACGAGACCGAGACGATGCGCAACGCGCGAGATGTCGTGCCGAGCGCGGACAGTCTCGAGGCGGGACGATCGTGACCCGGCAGGCAGGCAGCGCCGGCATTCTCGCCGGTGTGGCGCTGCTCGCTGAATTCGGCCTGTTCATGGCCAGCGGGTTCACGCCCCAAGTCGCCGGCGACGCGGCAGCCGCCAGCCGGTTCATGGCCGGCGATGGCGGTGGCCTCATACGACTCGCCGTCCTGTTCGGCGCAGTCGGGGTTGCCCTGCAGATGTCCTTTTTCGCTGGCCTTGGTGCGGTCCTCCAGCCGGCGACGCCGACCCGTGCGGTCGTGACCGACCGGTTCGGAACGATCGGTGCCGCATTTCATGGGCTCGTGGCACTCGGCTTCTGGCTGACCATTCCCATGATCGCCCAACTGGCACCTTCCTCGCCTGCGGACGCCGCGAGCGCCTGGCGAACGTTCTCGGTCGCGAGCGCGGCAGCCGACGGGTTGGCGAGCCACCTCGTCGGCCTTGCGCTCCTGGCTGCCGGGTGGGCCATGCTGTCGACCGGCATTGCACGCGCAGCCGGCTGGCTGGCCGCGATTGCGGGCGCGGCAACACTGGTCCGCGTGTATGCAGTCGGGACGCCGCTCGCGGCTATGGCAGGCATCGCATTCGTTCCGTCGCTCGTCCTCGCGACCGCCTTCTTCATCTGGGCCGGCGTGCTGCTGCGGCGGATGGATCCGAGGCGCCCTGCGCTTGGCCAGGCACCGACGGATGCGGTCGAGACCGCAGGTGGCTGACGTGCGGCCCCATCCGACACCGGCGCCGTCGCGCCTGGTCCTGCCCCTCCTGGCCGCGACCCAGTTCGTGCTCATCCTCGACGCGGCCATCGTCGGCGTCGCGATCGGCCGCCGGTCCGGCGATGGCCACGGCAACCGCCACCACCACGCCTAGGCCGACGGCGCCGCCCACCTGCTGCGAGGCGATCAGCACGCCGGAGCGTAGGCCGGCGTCCTGCGGTCCCGCCCTGGCGGTGGCGGCTCGAGCCGACGCGGTCCAGGCCACGCCGGCGCCGACGCCGGTCAGGACGGACGGCCCGAAAACGTCGGTGAGGACCGAGCCGTCGGGGGACAGAAAGCCGAACCAGGCCAGCCCCGCGGCGGCCACGCCCATGGCGGCCACGAGCGTTGGGCGCGTGCCAAACCGGGCCGCCAGGCGGGGTCCGTTCAGGGTCGCCACCATCAGGCTCAGGCTGATCGGCAGAAACGCCAGGCCGGCCCCGAGCGGTGGCAGACCCAGCACCTGCTGCAGATAGAGGGTCAGGATGAAGAAGGTGGGGAACATGGCGGTCGTGACCAGCACCGCCACGGCGTTGGCCGCGCTGTAGCTCCTGTCACCGAAGATGCCCGGCGGCACCAGCGGCCGGGGCGTCCGCCGCTCGATCGCGGCGAATGCGGCGAGGAGCACGACGGCCAGCGCGAGCAGGCCCAGCGTCTGGATGGATCCCCAGCCGGCATCGCTGGCGTCGACCAGCGCGTAGATGCCCAAGCCGATGCCGCCGGTGACCGTCAGCGCTCCAGCCAGGTCGAAGCCGCCGGCTTCGTCCGACGGCTCTCCGGCCGGCAGGATCCTCGGCGCTAGCCAGGCGACCGCCAGGCCGATCGGCACGTTCACGTACAGCACCGCTGCCCATCCCAGGCTCTGGGTCAGGATCCCGCCGATCAGCCCACCTGCCGCGCCGCCGGTGGCGGCCACCGCACCCCACACGCCGAGGGCGTGGTTGCGCTCGCGTTCCTCGCGGAAGGCGAGGAGGAGCAGCGACAGCGCCGACGGCGCGACCAAGGCCGCCGCCAGGCCCTGCGCAGCACGCGCCACGACCAGCCACACCGGCCCCTGGGCCAGCGCGCCGGCCAGTGAGGCAGCCGTGAAGGCGAGGACGCCGAGAATGAACGTGCGCCGCCGGCCGACCAGGTCTCCGACGCGGCCACCGAGCAGGAGGAAGCCGCCGAACAGCAACGTGTACGAGTGCGCCACCCACGACAGATCGGCGGG
>JBHENR010000203.1:0-4071 GCA_046262555.1 Gemmatimonadota bacterium
TCCGCCACTACGCGGGCTGGGTTTCCCCTCCCACAACCCCTGCCCAGTACGCCGCGTATCTGGGGCGTTGCCAGCAGGAAAATCATGCGGGACTGTTCGTCTGCGGCGCAGGCACCGGCGCGATCATAGGCGCGGTGGATCTCAGCCAGATTTATCACGGACCGCTGCAGAGCTGCTACATGGGCTATCAGATCGGGGCCGCGTACGCAGGCCAGGGCCATATGACCGAAGCCCTGAACCTCGTGTTGCGGCAGGCTTTCACAACGCGTGGGCTACACCGGGTGGAAGCCAACATTCAACCCGGAAACACGGCGTCCATCGCGCTGGCCCGGCGGGTCGGCTTCCGCCTGGAAGGCTTCTCACCCCGCTATCTGAAGATCCGGGGCCGTTGGCGGGATCATGAGCGGTGGGCCATGCTGCGCGAGGACTGGCAGCGTATGTTGCCCCGCCATGGCGACCGCTGACCTCCCCATGCTCCAGCGCGGTTTCGGCGAGACCGAGCGCCGCGACACGTGGTGGGTGTATCCGCTGGTGGTGTTCGTCGTACTGGGCGGTTTCGTCGTCTACTCGACCTGGGCGGCGCTGCAGGGTGTCAACTATCACTGGGGGCCGTACCTCTCGCCATTCTACTCGCCCGAGCTCTTCGGCGAGTCGAGCCACAGCTGGTTCGGGCCTAAGCCGGGGTGGTGGCCGGAGTGGCTCCTCTTTTCGCCGGCGCTGCTGATTCTCTGGGCGCCGGGCGGGTTCCGCTTCACCTGCTACTACTACCGCGGCGCATACTACAAGGCATTCTGGGCTGATCCGCCGGCCTGCGGAGTCGGAGAGCCACGATCGAGTTACCGTGGCGAGAGCAGCTTTCCGCTGATCATCCAGAACATCCATCGGTACTTCCTTTACATCGCGTTGCTCTTCCTCGGAATGCTGACCTTCGACGTCTGGAAGGCGCTCTGGTTCGCCGACCCTGCCACGGGGAACACGGAGTTTGGCATCGGCGTGGGAACGCTGGTGTTGGCGACGAACGTCGTCCTCCTCGGCGGCTATACGCTGGGGTGCCACTCGCTGCGCCACCTGGTGGGCGGCGTGCTGGACCAGCTCTCCAAGGCGCCGGCCCGCCACGCGGCCTACCGCTGCGCGAGCTGCCTCAACCGCCGCCACATGACGTGGGCGTGGTGCAGTCTGGTCTGGGTGGCGTTCAGCGACATCTACATCCGGATGCTGGCGACCGGGGCGTGGACCGACTGGCGGATCTTGTGATCGGTGGGATGCTCTGGACGGCGGCGCGGGCGCTCCTCTACATGCTGCTGTTCGTGGGGCTCTGGACCTGGTTGGCGCTTACCGCCCACGGGATGGACGATCGCCTCGGCGCCTGGCTGCCGTCCTGGCTGTCGGGGCCCGGCGTGGCGATCGGGGCGGTCGGCCTCGCTATCTGCGCCTGGTGTATCGCGCTGTTCGTCGTCCACGGCCGGGGAACGCCCGCGCCGTTCGACGCGCCCCGCGCGTTCGTCGCGGCCGGACCCTACCGCTGGGTGCGGAATCCAATGTACCTGGGGTTCTTCCTTTTCCTGACCGGCTATGCGTTTTGCGCCGGATCGTATCCGGCGTTGGGTGTGGCGTTCCTGATGCTCGCCATGTCGCACTTCTTTGTGCTCGCCTACGAGGAGCCGACGCTGGAGCAACGCTTCGGCGACAGCTATCGCGCGTATCGGGAGACGACGAATCGTTGGATCCCCCGTCCGCGGTGACTCGCTGACATGACCGGGCCGCAGTGACCGACCTCCAGACGTACGACCACGACGTCCTCGTGATCGGCGCCGGCGGGGCCGGCCTCCGCGCCGCCATCGCCGCCTCCGCCGCGGGCGCCTCGGTCGGCGTGGTCTGCAAGTCGCTGCTCGGAAAGGCGCACACGGTGATGGCCGAAGGCGGCGTCGCGGCCGCGCTCGCCAACGTGGACGAGCGGGACGGCTGGCAGGTCCACTTCGCCGACACCATGCGCGGCGGGCAGTACTTGAGCAACTGGCGGATGGCGGAGCTCCACGCTCGCGAGTCGCCGGACCGGGTGCGGGAGCTGGAGGCGTGGGGCGCGCTGTTCGATCGGACTCCCGATGGGCGGATCCTCCAGCGCAACTTCGGCGGCCACAAATATCCGCGTCTGGCTCACGTGGGGGACCGCACCGGCCTCGAGATGATCCGGACGCTCCAGGACTACGGCGTGCATCGCGGTCTCGATGTACACATGGAGTGCACCGTGCTGACGCTCCTGACGGACGGCCCCCGCGTGACCGGCGCGCTGGCGTACGACCGGGAGCGGGGGCGGTTCCGCCTGTTCAAGGCCAAGGCGGTGGTGCTCGCCACCGGTGGCGTGGGCCGCGCCTACCGCATCACCAGCAACAGCTGGGAGTACACCGGGGACGGCCAGGCGCTGGCCTACGATGCCGGCGCGACTCTGATCGACATGGAGTTCGTACAGTTCCATCCGACCGGGATGGTGTGGCCGCCCAGTGTGCGCGGCATCCTGGTGACGGAGGGGGTCCGCGGCGAGGGGGGCATCCTCAAGAACAGCGAGGGACGGCGGTTCATGTTCGACGACATCCCGCCGCTGTACAAGGAGCAGACGGCCGACTCGGAGGAAGAGGGGTGGCGCTACACCCAGGGTGACCGGAACGCCCGCCGGCCGCCGGAGCTCCTCACCCGCGACCACGTCGCGCGGTGCATCATGCGGGAGATCAAGGCGGGCCGCGGCACCCCCCACGGTGGCGTCTGGCTCGACATCGCCTGGATCAAGGAGCGACTGCCAAACGCGGCCGAGCGGATCCGGAAGAAGCTTCCCAGCATGTACCACCAGTTCAAGGAGCTGGCGGGGATCGACATCACCACCGAGGCGATGGAGGTCGGCCCCACCACCCACTACATGATGGGCGGCATCCGGGTGGACGCCGAGAGCCAGATGTCCGACGTGCCGGGCCTGTTCGCGGCCGGCGAGTGCGCGGCCGGTCTCCACGGCGCCAACCGGCTGGGGGGAAACTCTCTCTCGGACCTGCTGGTGTTCGGCGAGCGGGCGGGGCGCTACGCGGCCGAGTTCGCCGCGCAGAACGGGGCGGGCCGCGTCGACGAAGCCGCGGCGGACCGCGCGATGCACGAGGCACTCCAACCGTTCGAGCGCGGCGCGGCCGGGGGCGAGGGCCCCTATGCCATCCAGCACGAGCTGCAGGAGTTCATGCAGGACCTGGTCGGGATCGTCCGCACCCGGAGCGAGATGGAGGAGGCGCTGACCAGGATCGCAGCCCTGAACCAACGGGCGGCCCGGGTGGGGGCAGCCGGCAACCGGGAGTACAATCCCGGTTGGCACACCGCGCTCGATCTGCGGAGTCAGCTCTGCGTGTCGGAAGCGATCACCCGCGCCGCGCTGGCGCGGCCCGAGAGCCGGGGCGCCCACTTCCGCGAGGACTTTCCCGCCAAGGACGCGGCGCTCTCGAGGACGACGATCGCGGTGCGGAAGGGTTCGGACGGCATCATGCAGGTCGAAAAAGTGCCCCTGCCCGACCCGCCGGCCGAGATCCAGCGCCTCATCGAGGAGATGGGCTGATGGCCGACACCACGTTTCGTATCTGGCGCGGCGAGGGACCTGGCGGGGATTTCCGCGACTATGCCACCGACGTCTCGGAAGGCATGGTCGTGCTCGACGCCGTGCTCGACATCCAGGCGGAGCAGGCGGCGGATCTGGCGGTGCGGTGGAACTGCAAGGCGGGGAAGTGCGGCTCCTGCTCGGCCGAGATCAACGGGAAGCCGCGCCTGATGTGCATGACGCGGCTCAGCGACCTGCCGCCGGATGAACCCGTCACGGTCGAGCCGATGCGGGCGTTCCCATCGGTCAGGGATCTGGTGACGGACGTCTCATGGAACTACCGCGTCAAGCGGGAGATCGCGCCGTTTAAGCCGCGCCCGCCGGACGCGCCGGACGGCACCTGGCGGATGGCGCAGGCCGACGTGGACCGGGTGCAGGAGTTCCGCAAGTGCATCGAGTGCTTCCTCTGCCAGGACGTCTGCCACGTGCTGCGGGACCACCATCTGCAC
>JBHENR010000204.1:0-5022 GCA_046262555.1 Gemmatimonadota bacterium
GTCTATGACGGCCCATTCGATGCTGTCGAGGTGCCCGAGTTGTGTATCGTCGCCGAGCGCGGCGAGTCGGTCGAGGTGCCCGGTGAGGACGGCGAGCGACTGTGTCAGCAGGAATGCTGGAATCCTGCCGGATCCAAGCCCGCCAAGAATAAGGAGAGTGCCTGATGGCCATCCCGTCCGGGCTGTCCGCGCAGCTGGGGATTGTGGACGAGTCCACCTACGGCACCCCGGTCACGGTCACGCGCTTCTATGAATTCATCAGCGAATCATTGAAATGCGAGATCGAGCGCATCGAGTCCGCGGCGCTGCGGTCCGGTACGCGTGTGCAGCGCAGTGATCGATGGGCGGCGGGTAAGAAAAACGTGGGCGGCGACATCGAGATGGAGCTGGCCAACAAGTCGTTTGGCTTGTGGTGGAAGCACATCATGGGCGGTGTCGCCACCTCCCAGCCGGACGCAGGCGGCAACCCCACCGTGTATCTGTACACCTTCACGCCGGGTGATCTGCCGGTCGGTCTGACGGCACAGGTGGGGCGCACCGACATCGGTGGCACCACCCGCGCTTTTACCTACCATGGCTGCAGGGTCGCTGAATGGGCACTGGACGCCGCGGTCGGTGAGATCGCCAAGCTCACCATGACAATTCTGGGCGAAGACGAGGACACCGCGACCGCCCTAGCCACGGCGTCCTACCCATCCACCCTGGCGCTGATGACGTTTGTGCAGGGAACACTGAGTCTCGCCGGGTCGGCGTATGACGTGTCCTCGATCAAGATTGGCGGCAATAACGGCCTCAGTGACGACCGCTATTTCCTGGGCTCCCAGCTGCGCAAGAGCCCACTGGAAGCGGGAATGCGCACGTACACCGGCGAGATCGCCTCCGAATTCACGGACCTGACCGCATACAACCGTTTCGTCAACGGCACCGAAGCCGCGCTCCTGCTGCTATTTCAAGGCGCGACGATCAGTACCACGTACAAGTACGAGTGCAAGCTCACGTGCAACGTGCGGTTCGATGGCGAAACGCCGAGAGTCGAGGGCGCCGACATTATCAAGCAGCCACTCGCATTCAAATGCCTGGGCAATACGTCGGCGTCCGCCATCCAGATCGACTATCAGACGACGGACACCACGCCATGACCATCCAGCTGAAAGTCCGCGGCGCCCACGAGCTCGCCGCGCTGTCCCGGCGCCTCAAAACCGCGGGCAATAAGCGCGAGCTGGAGCGCGAGCTGTTCCGGGGCTTGAACCGCGCGGTGAAACCGATCCGAGCCGGCGTCAAGGCCTCCGCGCTGGAGACTCTCCCGAGCGGCGGCGGACTCGCGGCGATCGTCGCCAAGAGCAAAATCACGGTACGACGCCGCACGTCCGGTGCGGGTGTCGGAATCCGCATGGTCGGCTCACACGAGCATGACATCCGCGCGATGGACCGAGGCAAGCTGCGCAAACCACTGTTTGGCGACAAGCGGCACTGGTATATGCAGCTCCTGCAGCCGGGGTGGTGGACCACACCCACCCAAGAAGGCGGCGAGGACGCCCGTGGCGAGATCGTGAGAGTCGTCGCTCACATCAAGAAGAGGATCGAGGGATAGATGCTGCGATTCACGCTGGGTGGCGTCGAGCATGATTTCGACGATGACGCGCTCGACATCGAAGAGGCCTGCGAGGTCAAGAGACACACCGGACTGGGTGTACGCGAGTTCATCCTGGGCATCCGCACGGGGGACCCCCTCGCCCTACGCGCCATGATGTGGTTGGCGCTGAGACGCACGGGCGAGACGCTCCTATTCACCGACGTCAGAGGCGATTTCTACGCCTTCATGGCCTCACTACACCGGCCCGGCGACGAATCGGCCGAGACCGGCGGGCAGGCCGAGGATGCGGACCCTACCGCGCCGGAGCCGGGGACCTCGCCTGGCTCAGATGCTGGACCGACCCCGCTGACCGCCGTGCCCGCTACCTCGGAGCCATGGCCCTCCACCTGAGCTTGACCGCGCCGGTTGTGGACCGGCTCCGCATCGGCGACTTCGATCTTTATGCCCAGGTCATCGATGAGCTGGGCGGCGGATCGCGCGGACCAGTCCGATGATGAGCAGGATCAGGCCGAACACGGCCCACCCGGCGTTGGTCCCATAGTTCGCCCATGCGATCAGCGGCATGACCGCCACGGCGCATCCGCAGAAGAGCTTGAACAGATCCAGCAGCGCCCCGGCGTCACGCTGCTGCGCGGCGCGCTGCTGCTCAGGGGTGAGCGGGGCTTGGTTGGCAACCCACACGTTCTCCATGACAGCCCTCCCATTGGGGTGACGCTCCGATATCGCCCCAGGCTCGCTCGGTGTTACCCAGAAAGGGGGGAGCTTGAGCAAAGTCGAGTTCGATCTTGTCGCGTTCGACAAGGCGTCGAAAGCTGTCCTCGGGGCCGCCGAGAGCGTTGACCACCTGACGAACAAGGTCAAGCGGCTCGACGGGATGATCGCGCGGATCCAGGCCGACGCGGACACCCGCCGGGCCGATGCCGCGCTGGACTCACTCAGCCGCAAGGCATCCCTGCTGGACCGGACCCAGGTCAGTGTCAAGGTCGACGGCGGCAAAGCCCTGACGGTCCTCTCCCTGATCAGTGCGGGCCTGGCCACGATCGGGCATCTGGCCCCGGCCGCCGTGGGGGCGCTCGCGGCGGCCCCGGCCGCGATCGGCGCGCTCGCCCAGGGTGCGGGTGCGGCACTGGTCGCCTTCCGCGGCGTCGGCGACGGGGTCGCGGCACTGGAGGCGGCCGAGAAGGGGCTGGCTAAGGGCGGGGAGGAGGCCGCCGCCGCGCAGGCCCAGCTAGCAGAGGAGCTGGGCGACCTCACTCCCGAGGCGCGCAGCCTGGCCGAGGAGATCCACGGCGAGGTGCTGCCCGCGCTGCGGAGCATCAAGGCCGGGGTTCAGGCCGCCGCGCTACCGCGGTTCGAGGTGGCGCTGCGCAACCTGCTGAATTTGACGCCGGAGGTCAACGCCGGGCTGTCCGAGACCGGCGAGGTGCTGGGCGATCTCGCCGTGCGCGGCTCGGCGATGATGACCACCGGGCCGTGGCGCGCCGATTTCGCCACGATCATGCGCAGCAACAACCGCAGCCTGGACGACTTCGGCACGGCCGGGCTGCACGCCCTGGACGCGACGCGCTCCCTGACCGTGGCGGGTGGGCCGCTGGTGGAGCGGCTCGCCGCGGCGACCCTGCGCGGCGCCGAAATGGCCAATACGTTCGTGCAGGTCAAGCGCGAGTCCGGCGAGCTTGACCAGTTCATGGACCGCGCGGGGGACACCCTCGCGGACTTCGCCGACGACGCTCTGCAGGTCGTGACCGGCGTGGTGCAGATCGCTGACGCCCTGGGGCCGTTGGGCGGCATCGTCCTGGATGTCCTGGCGGGTTTCGCGAGTTTCCTCGGCACCCTCGCCCAGGCTAGCCCGACCCTGGTGCGGGTGGCAGCGGGATTCCTGCTGGCCAGCACGGTTGCGGTCAAGCTGGGCACCCTCATCACGGGCCTGATCGTGACCCTCGGCACGGCGAAGGCCGGATGGCTCGCCCTGGCCAGTGGGGCCAGCCGCGGAGCGGCGGCCGTCAGCACCGCCGCCGGGGCGCTGACCGTGGGCAAGCTTGCCGCGCAGGGGGCAGCCGAGGCCCTTGGGGGGACCGCCGCCGCCTCCGACAGAGCCGCCGCCTCGGGCAGCCGATTCAGCAACGCCATGGACCGGCTCGGACGGACGATACCGATCGCCGGTGCCGTGCTGGTCGGCGCGGGGCTCGCGTGGGATGGGCTGGTCATCAGTGCCGACGAGGCCGCCGCGGCGATGCTGCGCGGTGGCGCCGCCGCCGACGAGGCCCGGGCGAAGCTGCAGAGCCAGGCCAACGCGGGCTGGCTGCCCTTGGTGGGCGCCCTGCGCAACTTTGTGGCCACCGAGGCCGATGCCACCCAGGCGATGCAGGAACAGCTGGCGGCCATGACCCCGCTGGAACAGGCGCAGGCCCGCGCTGCGCAGGCCGCCGCCGACCACGGCGCGAAGGTCAAACAGTTTGGCCCTGACTCGACTGAAGCCAAGGCCGCGGCCGCGGCGCTCGCAGCGGCGGTAAACCAGGAGGAACAGGAGCAGCGCCAGGCCGCCGATGCGACCAAGGATCACACCGACCGGCTGATCGAGCTGCAGAACACCATGCTGGCGCAGGTCGACAAGGACCTGGCGTTCCGCGGCAGCCTTCTGGCGGTGGAGCAGGCTCAGAAGACGCTCGCCGAGGCGGTCCGGGACCACGGCGCGGCCAGCCTGGAGGGGCGAGAGGCCAGCCTGCACTACGAGGAGGCCCTCTTCCGCAGCATCAACGCGCTGGGCGAGCACGTGGCCGCCGAGAATCAGAGCAAAGGGGCCACCGAGGCCAACCGCCTCGCCGTAGCGGCCCAGAAAGACGAGATCTTCCGGCTCGCATCGGCCGCTGGTGATGCGGCACCCCCGGCACTGCTGCGCATGGCGGCCGGCCTGAGCGATGCCGAATTCCGGGCCCGCGGCGCGACGGTGAGTATCGACAACCTGGGCAACAGGGTGATCACTCTGCCCAGCGGCAAGGTGATCACCATCGACGCGAATACGAGCCCGGCGCATGCCGCGATGGCGGCCCTGATCAATTCTTATCAGGGCCGCACCATCATCATGCGGGCCGCCGTCGACACCGGCAATATCCGCTCGCTCGGCCGCGCGAAAGGGGGAATCGATGTCCCCGGGTTCGCCTCGGGCGCGATCGCGGCGATGGCCGGTGGCGGCACGCTCAAGTCGATCCGCAGTGTCGCCACCATCGTCCCGCCGAACACCCCGCGTCTGATCGGCGACCGGATGACCGGCAACGAGTCGTTCATCCCGTGGGACCGTTCGGCACGCAGCCTCGCGATTCTGGAACAGACCGCGCGGGCTATGGGATACGCCCTGGCGCCCCGGCACGCCCGTAGCGGCGGGAGTCTCGGCATGCCGTCCGGGTCGGGCCTGACCGATTACGTGCGTT
>JBHENR010000205.1:0-4770 GCA_046262555.1 Gemmatimonadota bacterium
ACCGCGACGTTGTTCTTCTTGAGCATCTTGAAACCGAAGGCCGCCCCGGTGGCCGCGATCCAGTTCATCATGATCGAGGTCGAGGGCTGCATCACCCAGTACTCAGGATGCCAGTAATGGCACGCGGTGTAGCGCCCGCCGTCGGGCGAGTCGACCCGGTTGTAGACCTGGGCGGCCAGCGCCTCGAGCGGAACGCCCTTGCCGACCGACGCGCCGAGGTCGCGGTGCGACGGCCCTACGAAATCCGTCCGCTCGAGCTGGTAGGCGATCACGACATCGCACGCCTCCTGCCCGATCTGCGAGTAGAACGTGCCCTCGAAGCGTCCCTGGCGGAACAGCCGCCGCATGCGGGCGTCGAAGGCGCGCGTCCGGATCAGCCGCTCGAGCAGCTCGACCTTCTTCTCGTCCGGGCAGCCTTCCATCTCGCCGGCCAGCCGGTACTTGTCCGGGAACGGCCGCGAGACGTCGAGCGCGGTCTGCTCCCGGCGCCGCTGGAGCGCCTGGAAGTCCTCCTTCGCCTCTCCCGTCGGCGCGGCGCCCTCGCCCGTGGTGCGGCCCTGCTCCTGGGACTCGCCCGCCGAGTCGGTCACCGACTCGGCGGTCGCGGTTTTCTTCTTCCTCTGCGTCTTCTTCTCGGCCATCTCCACCATTTCGGGCTGGGATTCAGAGAGTCGGGATCGTCGGGCCGACGGCCTTCGCCGCGCGGCTCTTCAGCAGCTGCCGGTCGGCGCGGTACGAGGAGCGAACGAGGGGGCCGGCCTCCACGTGCGCGAAGCCCATCGCCTCGCCCAGCCGCGCCAGCTCGGCGAACTCGTCGGGATGCACGAAGCGGTCGACCGCCAGATGCCATTCCGTCGGCCGCAGGTACTGCCCCAGGGTCAGGATGTCGACGTCGCGCTCGACGAGGTCGCGCATGACCGCCAGCACCTCCGGGACCTCCTCGCCGAGACCCAGCATCATGCCGGTCTTGGTCACCATCCCCGGCGCCCACGCGCGCGCGCGCGACAGGAGCTCGAGCGTCACGCCGTATACGCCGCCCCCGCGGGCGCGGCGATAGAGCCGGGGAACGGTCTCGACGTTGTGGTTGAGGACGTCGGGCCGCGCGTCGAGGACCGCTCGCAGCGCGTCGGGGTTGCCCTTGAAGTCGGGGATCAGGACCTCGATCTCGGTCGCAGGCGAGCGGTCGCGGATCGCCCGGATCGACGCCGCGAAGATCGACGCGCCACCATCGGCCAGGTCGTCGCGATCCACCGACGTGATGACGACGTACGACAGCGCCATCTCGACCACCGCGTCGGCCAGCTTGGCCGGCTCGTCGAGATCGAGCTCGGTGGGGAGGCCCTTGTCGACCGCGCAGTAGCGGCAGCCCCGCGTGCAGATGTCCCCGAGGATCATGAACGTGGCCGTCCCGTGGCCCCAGCACTCGCCGATGTTCGGGCAGCGCGCCTCCTGGCAGACGGTGTGGAGCCCCCGCTCCTCGACCGCGTGTTTGACGCTCGCGTACCGCGGGCCGCCGCCTGCGCGGATCTTGAGCCACTCGGGCTTGCGGGGCCGCGCGATCGTCGTCATCCGAACACCACGTCGAACGCGCGGGCGAGCGCGTCCTCGACCGCCTCGCGATCGACGGGGCCGCCGAGGAGCGCCTCCATCGACGTGACGCTCCGGCCGGATATCCCGCACGGCACGATGAGGTCGAAGTAGGAGAGGTCGGTCCGGACGTTGAGCGCGAAGCCGTGATGCGCGATCCAGCGCGAGACACGGATCCCGATGGCGGCGACCTTGGCGTCCGCGACCCAGACCCCTGTCAGCCCCTCGGCGCGGCCGGCGCGGATCCCGAACTCCTCCAGCGCGCCGATCACCACGCTCTCGAGATCGCGCAGGTAGCGGTGGAGGTCGCGGCCGCGGGGCGAGAGATCGACGATCGCGTAGCCGACGACCTGTCCCGGGCCATGGAAGGTGATATCCCCTCCGCGATCGCTCGCCACGAGCTCGACGCCGCGATCCGCGAGCTGGGCCTCGGTTCGGAGCAGGTGGTCGGCCGAGCCGGCCCGGCCCAGCGTGATGACCGGGGGATGCTCGAGGAGGAGCAGGGTGTCGGGGATCTCGCCGGTCATCCGGGCAGCCAAGAGCTCGCGCTGAAGCGCCCACCCCTCGCGGTAGCCGATCCTTCCCGGACGCCGGACGGCGGGCGCCGCAGCCGAGGGCGAGCCGGCTATCGGGGGAGCGAGTAGGGTCATGGGCCGGTCAACCTATCCGTGACGAGAGCCCCCAGCAACCGTTTCCGCGGAGGATTCGTACGGCATCGTACTATCTACGTACGCCCTTGCGCGGCGACCAGAGCGGGACGCGCCGCCGAGAAGGGAGCCAGGTCCGCGGGCGGAGCCTCGCCGCGGACGAGCCCGGCCACCAGATCGGCGCTGAGCGGGGCCAGGAGGATCCCGTTCCGGTAGTGGCCGGTCGCGTAAAGCAGCCCGGGAAGCTCGGGGTCCTCGCCCAGGATCGGCAGGTCGTCCGCCGTGCCCGGCCGTAGCCCGGACCAGCGCGCCTCGATCGGCGCGCCGCCCAGCGCGGGGACGGCGGCCGCGACGGCCTGCACCAGCGCCTCCGTCGCCGCCGGGTCCAGGCTGTCGTCGAAGCCCGCCTCCTCCACCGTGGCCCCCACGACGATCCGGCCGTCGTCGCGCGGCACACAGTAGGCGCCTCCGCAGCCGACGACGTGGCGGATCGGCATCTCCGCCGGGCGGACCGCGGCCATCTGCCCCTTGACCGGACGCACCGGCAGCGGCCGCGGGAGGCCGCGGATCGCCGCGCTCCAGGCGCCGGCGGCGAGGACCACCCACGGGGCGCGGGTCACTTCCTCCCCGGCCGGGCCGCCGCCGTTCCCGGGATCGGCCACCGTCCGGACCCCGGCCACACGGCCGCCGGCCGACTCGACCGCGGCCACGGCGACCCCGGTGACGACCCGGAGGCCGGGCCGCGCGAGGACGTCGATGGCGGCCGCCATCAGCGGCAGCGGTTCGACCTGGTGGTCGTCGGGAAGGAAAAGCGCTCCCCGAGCCGCGGGCGAGATCCCCGGCTCCAGGCGGCGGGCCGTCGGGGTGTCCAGCCACTCCGCCCGCAGCCCCCGCCGCACCTGCGACCGGGCCTGCGCCTCGAGCTCGGCCGCGGCGGCGGCGGTGAGCGCCACCACCAGCGTGCCCTCGGTGCGGTAGCAGAGCGAGCGGCCGCTTTCGGCCTCGAGCGCCCGGGCGAACGCCGGCCAGCGGGCGCGGGCGGCGACGCAGAGGTCGAGCATCGCCTCAGCGCGCGCAGCTTCGGGGTCGCCGCCCACCAGGATCCCCTCGGCCCACTCCATCTGCGGGGAGAGCATCCCCGCCGCGGCCGTCGACGCGCCGCCGCCCGGCCGCCGGCCGCGCTCGAACAGCGTCACCGTCCGTCCGTGGGCGGCGAGCGCCCGCGCCGCGAGGCAGCCGACCAGGCCGCCTCCGACGACGATCGCATCCGGGTCGCGGGGCATGCCCGCAAGCTACGCGGGCTCGCGCCCGGCCGTCAGGCGCGGACCTGGCCGCAATGGGAACGGCGTTAGTGCCGCCGGGAGCGCCAGATGCCGGCGCCCGCCAGGCCCAGGACGACGAGGCCGACGGCTGGCCAGGGTCCCGGCTCCTGCCCCGCCTTCGCGAGCACGAGCTGCGATCCGCCTGCCGAGGCGAGCGAGCGGAGCCGCGCGTCGATGTCCTCGCCGCTGACCTCGAGCGGGATCGGAGGATTCTCGCCCCGCGTGGGCACGTCCACGCCGCGCAGGGTCCCGTCCGGCCCCACGTCGACGATGGCGGTCACCTGGCTGCCTTCGGCGCCCCCGCGCACGACGAGCACCCACGCCCCTTCGTCCGGCAATTCGCCGCGCAGGGCGTAGAGGCCGGTGGCGCTCGCGGGCACCAGCTCGAGCGGCAGGCTAACCCGCTCGCCGTCGACCAGCCCCTCGGCGGTGGCCCGCACCTGGAGCTGAACCGGGCCACCATGGTAGTAGGTGCGGACGAGCGCGATCGCGCCGCGGGACAGGCGGTCGTAGGGGTTCGCCGGCAGCTCGATCGAGAGCCACGGCGGCCCCGCGAGCGCGGTCGTCGCCAGGGTCAGTAGCAGGATCGCGGCCACGCCAGCCGCGCGGAGATACTGGTGCTTCCCGGTGTTCATCGTCAGCCTCCTGTGTTCGAGTCGGGTCGAGTGCATCGGTCAGGGGTTGGATGCCGGCCGGCCGGAGGCGGTTTACGCTAAGCCCGCCGCCGCATTTGGTATCTTTCCATACATCCAAAAGATCGGGCGCCGGATAGAATCGAAGCTGCGGCTCATGAGAGTCGTGTGTTCCGATAATCCGGAGGTCCAGATGCTCGAAGACAGGCAGCAGGGTGGAAGCGGCGGCCAGGGTGGCGGCCAGTCCGGCCGGCAAGGTGGCGGTCAGGGTGGTGGCGGTGGTGGTAAAGGCAGCCAGGGCGGCGGGGGCACCGGAGGAGGCGGCCGTGGTGGCGGCACGGGCGGCGGCGGTGGCGGCAAGGGCGGCGGCGGTGGCAGCGGTGGCGGCGGCCGTCAGGGTGGCGGCACGGGTGGCGGCACGGGTGGCGGTCAGGGAGGCGGCCGCTCGGGCGGCGGCGGAACGGGCGGCGGAAACCGCTAACCAGCACCGCGCCTGGCGGAACCACGAGACGGGGGAGGGACGCGGAAGCGGCCGCCTCTCCCGTCTCTGCATTTCCGGGGGCGCCGCATGGCAGGCCCCGC
>JBHENR010000206.1:0-4917 GCA_046262555.1 Gemmatimonadota bacterium
GTGGACGTGCTGAACGCCATCGGGCTCGATGGGGCCGCGATCGGCAACCACGAATTCGACTGGGGCGTGGACACGCTGCGGGCCCGGATCGCCCAGGCGCAGTTTCCGTGGCTGGCGGCCAACATCTTCGTGAAGGCGACCGGCGCGCGGCCGGAGTGGTCGGAGCCGTATGCCTGGGTCGAGCGGGCCGGCCTCCGGATCGCCGTGATCGGCGCCGCCACCGTGCACACGCCGGTGACGACCCTGCCGAAGAACGTCGCCCACCTCGAGTTCCGCGACATCGCGACGGTCGTCAACGAGCTGGCGCCGCGGCTCAAGCGCGACGGCGCGGACCTCATCATTCTGGCGGTCCACGCCGGCGCCATCGCCGATTCGGCGGGCGGCTATCACGGCGAGATCGTGGACGCGGCCGAGAAGATCACCGCGCCGCTGGACCTCATCGTCTCGGGCCACACCCACACCCGCGTGAACACCGTCGTCAACGCCATTCCGATCGTCCAGGCGGCATCCAGTGGCACGGCGCTGGGGATCGTCACGCTGACCTTCGACCGGGGCGCGGGGCGGGTGGTGGATCACACGATCCAGCTGGTGACGACGAATGCCCGGGGCGCGCCCCCCGTTCCCGAGATCGCGGCGCTGGTCGAACGCTATCGCGCCGAGGTCGCGGTCGTCGCCAACCGGCCAATCGCCCAGCTCAGCGAGACGCTCGAGCGGTTGCGGCGCGAGGAGTCCGCGCTGGGGGGCCTGATCGCCGACGCCCAGCGATGGGCGACCAAGACCCAGATGGCGTTCGTCAACGCCGGCGGAATCCGCACCGATCTCAGGGCCGGCTCGGTCACCTACAAGGACGTCTTCGCCGTCCAGCCGTTCCAGAACAACCTCATCCGTCTCACCCTGAGCGGTACCCAGCTCAAGGCGGCGCTCGAGGGCGTCGTCGAGGACCGACAGGGACAGGTCTCGGGGGTCCGGTTCGCGTTCGATCCGACGCGTCCGAAGGGGGATCGGGTGGTTCGGGCCGAGCTGGAGAACGGCACGCCGGTGGTGCGCGACGGCCGGGCGGTGCGTCCGACGGCGCGCTACACCGTGACGGTGAACAACTTCATGGCCGCGGGGGGCGACGTGTACGCCGTGCTGGGAGACGCGCTGGAGACCGTCAACACGGGGCTCGTCGACAGTGACGTGCTCGCCGACTACCTGGAGCAGCTGCCCCAGCCCATCGTCTATTCCAACCCCCAGCGCATCGAGCGGCTCGCGCCCTGGCCGCCAGCGGGCAGCCAGTGACCGACGCGCGCGAGCGCCCGGTCGTCTTCGTGAACGGCGCGCCCGTCGCGCTCTGGAACGGGGCGCACTGGCGGGACGCGGTGACCGCGTGGTACGCCGCCGCCGGGGCGGCGCTTGCCTCGGAGGCTGGCTGGATGACCGACGCGGCCGGCGAGCTGGTCGACCCCGGCGGGGCCATCGTCCCGGGGGCGGCCATCGGCTGGCAGTGGGCGAACCCGAACGGGGTGGAGATGGCGCCCCGACGAACGCCCCTCGACACGGTGCCCGATGGCGATTGAACGGGATACGCTGCTGCGGCTCCCCAAGACCGACCTGCATGTCCATCTGGACGGCTCGCTGCGGCCGGAAACGATCTGGGAGCTGGCCCAGGCCGAAAAGGTCGAGATCCCGGCGGACTCCGTCGCGGGCGTGCGGCGCTACTTCACCGACGAGCTCCCCGAACGCGACCTGGTGGCGTACCTGGCCCGCTTCGACGTGACGACCGCCGTCATGCAGACGCCGGAGGCGCTCGAGCGGGTCGCGTTCGAGCTGGTCGAGGACGCCGCTGCCGAGAACATCTGGTACATGGAGGTCCGGTACGCTCCGAGCCTGAGCCAGAAGGAGGGGCTGTCGCTGCGGCAAGTGGTGGACGCGGTCGAGCGCGGCCTGCGGCGCGGGCAGCAGGCCTACCCCCGGACCCAGGCGCACCAGATCATCTGCGGGCTGCGCCACTTCGAGCCCGAGCGGGCGATGCGGCTGGCGGGACTGGCGGTGGAGTACAAGGATCGCGGCGTCGTCGCCTTCGACCTCGCCGGCGCCGAGCGCGACAACCCCGCCAAGCGATTCAAGGAGGCGTTCTACCTGGTGCTCAATGCCAATCTCAACGTCACCGTGCACGCGGGCGAGGCGTACGGGCCGGAGTCGATCCATCAGGCGCTCCACTGGGCGGGGGCGCACCGCATCGGCCACGGCGTGCGGCTGGGGGAGGACCCTGATCTGCTGGCCTACGTGCGCGACCACCGGATCCCGCTCGAGATGTGCCCGACGTCGAACGTGCAGACCGGTGCGGTGGACTCGATCGCGGAGCATCCGCTGCGGACCTACTTCGACCGCGGCGTGCGAGTGACGGTCAACACCGACAACCGGCTGATGTCGGGGACGACGATGACCGACGAGCTGGCGCTGTGTGTCGAGCATCTGGGGTTCACCTTCGACGAGATCAAGAAGCTGGTGCTCAACGGCTTCAAGAGCGCGTTCCTGCGGTATCCCGAGCGCAAGGCCCTGATCGGCGAGGCGATCGACGCGCTGGGGGCGGTGGAGCCCTGACGGCACTGCGGAACGGCCTCTGGGCGCTGGCCGCGACGCTGCTGCTGGCGGGATGGTGGGGGAGCGCGGCCGCGCCGCGGGGGGCCACTGCCAGCCCGCACCCGGCAGCGGCACTGCAGGACACGGTGGCCGCGCCGCCGGCGGGGGCCGATGCGGCCGCCGGCGGGCCGCTGGCGGGCCGCGACAGCCTGGCCGCGCCGCTGGGGGCGGACACCACCGCAACGATCCCTACCCTCGCTGACGCCACCGCCGCGCCCGTCGCCTCCGTCGCCACGCCCTGGACGCAGCGGCTGACGTCGCTGCTCGGCCTCTTCAGCATGATCGCCTTTGCCTGGATGCTGTCGGTCAACCGGAAGGCGTTCCCCTGGCGCATCGTCTGGTGGGGAGTGGCGCTACAGGTTGTTTTCGCCTTGCTGATCCTGCGCAGCGAGCCGGGCCGGCAGTTCTTCGCGCTGATGAACGACCTCATCATCCAGCTCCTGGGGTACACCCAGGAGGGGGCCCGCTTCCTGTTCGGCAATCTGGTCTACAACAACGTGCCGGTCGGCTCGCCCGTCGGCGAGCCGCTGACGATGGCGCCGCTGCGCGAGGGCCCGGTGGGCCAGTGGGCCGCGACGGGATCGTTCTTCGCGTTCACCGTGCTGCCTACGATCATCTTCTTCTCGTCGCTGATGGCGGTCCTCTACTACCTCAAGATCATGCAGGCCGTCGTCAAGGGAATGGCGTGGGTGATGCAGCGGACGATGGGCACTTCCGGCGCGGAATCGCTGTCGACGGCGGGGAACGTCTTCCTCGGCCAGACCGAGGCGCCGCTGATGGTCAAGCCGTTCGTCGAGCGGATGACGATGAGCGAGCTCAACTGCGTCATGGTGGGCGGCTTCGCCAACGTGGCGGGCGGCGTGCTGGTGGCCTACGTGGGGATGCTCTACGTCTACTTCCCCGACATCGCGGGGCACCTCCTCGCCGTCAGCGTCATGAGCGCGCCGGCGACGATCTTGATCGCCAAGGTCATGTACCCCGAGGATGGCGTGCCGGAGACGCAGGGGACGCTCAAGGCCGACGTCGAGTCGCCGGACGTCAACATCCTCGACGCCGCCAGCCGGGGCGCCAGCGAGGGACTCCACCTGGCGCTGAATGTGGGCGCGATGCTGCTCGCCTTCATCGCGCTGATCGCCGTCTTCAACGGGCTGCTGGGATGGGCCGGCGGGTTGTTCGGCTACGAGGCGCTGTCGCTCGAGCTGCTGCTCGGCTGGGTGATGGCGCCGGTCGCCTGGCTGCTCGGTGTTCCCTGGGGCGACGCGGTCACGGTGGGCTCGCTCCTCGGCGTCAAGACGGTGGTGAATGAGTTCGTGGCCTACCTCCAGCTCGCGTCGCTCCTGCAGGAAGGTTCGCCGCTGGCGCCCCGGTCGGTCGTGATCGCCAGCTACGCCCTCTGCGGGTTCGCGAATTTCTCCTCGGTGGCGATCCAGATCGGGGGGATCGGCGGGATGGCGCCGAGCCGGCGGAGCGACCTGTCGCGGCTGGGCATGCGGGCCATGATCGGCGGCACGCTGGCGACGTTCATGTGCGCGGCGATCGCCGGCATCCTGCTCTAGCCGCCGCGACGGCCGCCGCCGCCGCCATCGAGCGGTTGCGCGCGGCCGGCGCCCTTCCGGTGGCGGGGGCGCTCGTCCTCGGGTCGGGGCTCTCCTGGTTGGCCGACGAGCTGCAGGACGCCGTCACCCTTCCCTATGCCGACATTCCGGGTTTCCCGGTCTCCACCGTGCCGGGGCACCGGGGCGCGTTCGTCGTCGGATCGCTGGACGGCGTGCCTGTCGCCGCCGCCCAGGGGCGGCTGCATCTCTACGAAGGGTACGATGCGGCGGCGGCGGTGCTGCATCTCCAGGTGCTGCGCGCGCTGGAACCCCAGTGGCTCCTCCTGACCAACGCCGCGGGCTCGCTCGACGAGCGGCTCGGACCGGGCTCGCTGATGGCGATCCGCGACCACATCAATCTGCAGTTCTCGAATCCCCTGCGGGGCCGCGCCCCGGCCGCGGTGACGAACCCGTTTCCCGACTTGTGCCGGGGCTACGATCCCGTCCTGCTCGCCCGGCTCCACCAGGCGGCTCTGGCGGAAGGCATCCGTCTGGCCGAGGGGGTCTACGCGGCGGTGCTGGGTCCCAGCTATGAGACCCCGGCGGAGGTCCGATTCCTGCGGGAGATCGGGGCCGACGCGGTCGGCATGTCGACCGTCGCCGAAGTGATCCAGGCGGCGGAGTGGGGCCTGCCGGTGGCCGCGGTCTCGTTGATCACCAACCTGGGCACCGGCCTGGCCGACGAACTGTTGACGCA
>JBHENR010000207.1:0-2699 GCA_046262555.1 Gemmatimonadota bacterium
GAGCGACAGCGCATTGGGACTCCAGCCTGTGAGCAGCCCGAGCGCGATGCCGACCGATGAGATCTGGGCCAGCGTCGCCCCCACGAAGACGATCCGCCGCAGCACCACGTAGACGCCGAGCATGGCGCAGACCACGCCGACGGCGAGCGTGCCGCCCAGCGCGGTGCGGATGAACTCGTATTGCAGCATCTCGACCATCAGCCGGGCAGCACGACCACCGCGTCCCCGATGCGCTCGACCCGGACCGGCGTGGCGTAGAGCGCGCCGAGGCGCGGGGCGGTGAGGATCTCCTCCACCGGCCCGTGGTCGAACCGCCCCTCGTCGAGCAGCGCCAGCCGGTCGACATAGGTGGCGACTTCGTTCAGCAGATGGGAGACGAACACGACGGTCAGGTGCTCGTCGCGATGCAGCCGCCGGATCAGCTCCAGGATGGCGTGCTGGCTGCCGAGGTCCATGCCGTCGGTCGGCTCGTCCAGCACCAGGCAGGTGGCGCCCGTGGCGAGCGCGCGCGCGATCAGCGCCCGCTGCCGCTGGCCGCCCGAGAGCGCATCGAAGCGCCGGCCCGCCAGATGGGTGATGCCCACCGCATCGAGCGCATGGGCCACCGCCGCCTCGGCGGCCGGCCCCGGCCGGCGCAGCACGCCCGCCTCGCGGTAGCGCGCCATCCGGACGATGTCGGCGACGCTGAGGGGAAAGATCGCGTCCAGGGTATGGCGCTGGGGCACGTAACCGAACCGCAGCTCCGTGTGCAGCGGCCGCTCGTAGACGATCCGGCCGGCCTGCGGTTTCATCAGACCGAGCAGCGCCTTGACGATGGTGGACTTGCCGGCGCCGTTGGGGCCGACGAGGCCGAGGAAGTCCCCGGCCCCGAGGGTGAATGTCAGGTGCTCCAGCACGGCGTGGCGGCCGTATCCCAGCGCCACGTCCTCGAACCGGACGAGGGCGGGTCGGCTCACCGGGGCGCCGCCACCAGCTTCGTGACGATCTGGTCGATCAGCCCGAAGTACGAGCTCGACCCCGCGCCCGGCTGGTTCGCCAGCTCGACCACCGTGCCGCCGATCTCGCGCGCCACCAGCGCCGGGTTCCGTTTCTCATAATAGGGCTCGACCAGAATCAGCTTCGCCTTCGACGCCCTGGCGCGCTCGATCAGCCGCGCCAGGTGCGACGGCGACGGCGGAATGCCGGGCTTGGGCTCGAGCTGGCCCACCAGCGTGAGGCCGAAGCGGCGGGAGAAGTACTCCCACGACTCGTGGTACGACACCACCGGCGTGCCCGACAGCGGCGCCATCTGGCGGCGCCAGCCGGCCATCCGCCGGTCGAGCTCGGCGAGAAAGGCCCGGCGCCGGTCGCCGTAATAGCCGGCGTGCTGCGGGTCGACCCGGGAGAGCGCCAGCGTGATGTCGGCCGTCAGCGGGACGGCGTTCAGCGGATCCAGCCAGTAGTGGGGGTTGCCCGACGGGTGCACGTCGCCGCGGGAGCGGTCGAGCCGCCCGGTCGGGACGCCGAGCCGCCGCACGTGGGCCGAGGCGTTCACGTAGCCAGGCCCGCCGACCTGGATGGCGGCGTTGCGGGACCCCTCCCGCACCAGCGGGGCCCAGCCGACCTCGAGGTCCATGCCGGCCTCGACCCACAGCTCGGCCCGGCTGGCCGCCAGGATGAACGATGGCTTGGCGTCGACGAAGTGGGGATCCTGGACCGGGGAGGCGATCGCCCGGACGGTCACGTGCTCGCCCCCGATCGCCTTGACCAGCTCGGCAAAGACCGGAAGCGTCGTGACGACATCGATTTTCTCCTGAGCGCGCGCGGCCTGCGGCCCCAGGAACAGCATCGCCAGAGCCAGCGCGAGAGCCGCGCGGGCGCGGGGTGGGAACGGAATGGTCATCGGAAATCTCCTTCGCATGATGATTCGATGGCGCGCGGCGTGTGGCCGCGCGTTAATACGCATGCGGGCGATGGGGCCCGAGCGCGAAAGTCGTCTGGAACAGCAGCCGGTCGAGCGCGTCGCCCTCCTCGGGCATCTGCCGCTCGTAGACCAGCCGCAGCTGGCTGAACTCGGTCGGGAAGTAGCGCAGCAGGGCCTGGCCGCCCTGGAGCGCGCCCTCCGCCGCGTCAGGTGGCTCCGCGTAGTCGTAGCGCGCTCCAACGTAGGTGCGCCGGGAGAGCTGCCACTGACCGAAGAGGAATGCCGCAAAGCGTCGCTCCGCGAGACCCGATTCGTCCCGCCACGCGGCCTCCGCCTGGAGAATCGCCGAGCGGTACGTCCCCTCGGCGGCCGGCTTCCAGCGCGCGGTCGCGTCGACTCCATAGAAGGTCGTCCGCACCCGTTCCGGCTCGTCTTCGGCGCTGCTGGCCCAGGAGCCGCCCAGCTCGAACGTGGTCGCTTCGCTGGGCGTCCAGAAGTTTTTCAGGTGCGCTACCAGGAGCCGGTCTCCCAGGTCATCGAACAGACCCTTCCCCTCGTCGGCGTGCTCCTCCTCCTCTTCTTCTTCCTCGGCGTGTTCCTCCTCCGCATGGGCGTGCTCCCCGGCGCCGTTGGTCGCCAGCAGCGACACCTCCTGAAAGAATCCCAGCGGCGCGCCAATGACCGACAGCCAGACGCCGGTCGAGCTCAGCCCCTCCTCGCCGAAGTAGAGCTGATGCAGCAGCGGGTAATCCACCGTGTTGAGCTCGGGCCGGTGGGTGAGGTTCACCTTGCCGAA
>JBHENR010000208.1:0-3733 GCA_046262555.1 Gemmatimonadota bacterium
TCCCCTGCATGTCCTCGCCGCGATCGAGGAACGCGCGGATCCGCTCCATCCGGTACGGCTCCAGCACCGTGATCAGCGCGCCCAGCGGGATCCCCGCCGCCGCCATCCGCAGCAGGAACTTCGCCCGCACCCCGCCCAGCCATAGCATCGCGCCGGTCAGCATCAGAAGCATGGTGGCGCCCTTGAAGTCCGGCTGGAGCACGGCCATGCCGGCCAGCATCAGCGGCGGCACAAGCAGCGGCGCGAGGCCGTCCCAGGCGTCGTCGATGCGCGACCCCTTCTTCACGATCGTCGCGGCGAGCCATACGATCAGCGCGATCTTGGCCAGCTCGATCGGCTGGAACGTGAATCCCGGCACGGCGAGCCAGCGGCTGGCGCCGTTGATCTCGGGGCTGAACCGCTCGGGCAGCGGCGCGATCAGGGCCAGCATGAGCGCCACCGACCCCCACAGAACGGGCTTCGCAAGCCGCGCCCAGATGCGGTAGTCGAGCCGCGCGACGACGAACATCAGGACCACTCCCACGATCGCCTTCGAGAGCTGGCTGGTGAAGTACGTCGTGCTGCTCCCGAAGTGCGCCATCGACAGGACCGAGCTCGCGCTGTAGACCATCACCAGCCCGAACAGGACCAGCAGCAGCACGCACGCGCGCAGATGGCGGTCCACCGGTCCGCGCCGCGGGACCGGCGCCTGCCGCGCCGACCGCGTGGCCGCGCGGGCCCGTGCTCGCCGCGTCTTCATCGCGCCACCCCGGCGCCAGCGCCGAGCTCGGCGACGAGCCCCCGGAACCGCTCTCCGCGCTCCTCGTAGCTGGCGAACTGGTCGTACGACGAGCACGCCGGGGCGAGCAGCACAACCTCGCCTGGCCGCGCGACCTCGACCGCCCGCGCCACGGCGCGGTCGAGCGTGCCCGCTTTCTCGACCGGGACGGCGTGCCCCAGCTCGTCGGCGATCCGGTCCGCCGCCTCGCCGATGGCGAACACGCGCCGGCCGCGCCGCTCCAGCTCGGCCGCCAGCGGCGCGTAGGGCGCCATCTTGTGGCGCCCGCCGAGGATCACGATCAGGGGCGCGTCGAACGCCTGCAGCGCGACCAGGGCGGAGTCGACATTGGTCGCCTTGGAATCGTTGACGAAGCGCACGCCGCCGATCTCCGCGACCGTCTCCAGCCGGTGCGGAACGCCGGAGAATGTGGCCAGTGCGTCGGCGATCGCCGCCCGCGGCACGCCCATGAGCGAGCCCGCGAGCGTGGCGGCCAGCGCGTTCTGGAGGTTGTGCGCCCCGGGGATCTTCAGCGACTCCGCCGGCAGGACCCGCCCCGCGTCGGGTTCGCCGGCCAGCGCGATCCAGCCGTCCTCGACGTGTGCACCTCGCGCGACGGGCCGGCGGCGATCGAAGAAGTGCCGGCCGACGGCGCGGCCCGCCCCAAACGCCTCCAGCGCGGGGTCCTCGGCGCTCAGGCAGAGGTCGTCCCCGGCTCCCATGTTCTCGGCGATCCGCGCCTTGTCGGCGGAATAGGCAGCCATCGAGTCGTAGACGTCCAGGTGGTCCGGAGTGAGGTTGAGCACGACCGCCACCCGCGGCCGGAAGGTGGCGATCCGCGCGAGCTGGAACGACGACACCTCGATCACGTACCACTCCGGCGCCGGCTCCTCCAGCAGAGCGCGGGAGAACGCGCGGCCGACGTTGCCGGCCACGACCCCGCGCGCGCCGCCAGCGCGCGCCACCGCACCCAGGAGCTCGGTGGTGGTCGTCTTCCCGTTGGTCCCGGTGATCGCGGCGATCGGGGCGGCGGCGAACCAGCTCGCCACCTCGATCTCGCTGAACACCGGCCGCGCGGTGACCCGCGGATCGCCGAGCACGGCGGCCCGCGGCGGGATCCCGGGGCTCGTCACGATCCAGTCGCAGCCGCCGAGCCGGTGCGCGTCGTGACGCCCCAGCTCGACCGACACGCGCGGCCCCTCGATCGCCGCCGCCGCCGCCGCGGCCGCGCCGCTGGACGAGACATCGGAGGCGTAGACCTCGGCCCCGCGCTCGGCCAGCAGCCGCGCGACCGCCGCCCCCGACCGGCCCAGGCCGAGCACGCCCACCCGCGCACCCGCGATCCGGATCCCGAACGGCGCCCGCTCGGTCATCGCAGCTTCAGGGTGGAGGCGGCAACCAGCGCGCACAGCACTCCCAGGATGTAGAAGCGCATGACGATCTGCTCCTCGGCCCAGCCCGAGAGCTCGAAGTGGTGATGCAGCGGGCTCATCTTGAAGACCCGCTTGCCGCGCAGCTTGAACGAGACGACCTGGATGATCACCGATAGGGTCTCGAGCACGAACACCCCGCCCACGATCACGAGCACGAACTCGATCTTGAGCAGGATCGCCAGCGTGCCGAACGCTCCGCCCAACGCCAGTGATCCCGTGTCTCCCATGAACACCTGGGCGGGATGGGCGTTGAACCACAGGAACCCCAGCGCCGCGCCAAGCAATGCCGCGCAATACACGGTCAGCTCTCCGCTGCCCGGCAGATACGGGATCTGGAGGTACTGCGACCAGTCGGCGCGGCCGATGACGTAGGCGAACGCCGCGAAGGCGGCTGCCGCGATTCCGGCCAAGCCGATCGCCAGCCCGTCCAGGCCGTCGGTCAGGTTGACCGCGTTGGTGGCCGCGATCACGACGAATATGATGAACGGGATGTAGAGCCATCCGAAATCGACGAACCGCTCCTTGAAGAAGGGCACCGACGTCATGCTCGTCATGTCCCCGTGGACCGGCTGCAGGTAGAGCCACGCTCCCAGGACGATGCCGAACAGGGCCTGGCCCACGATCTTCTGGGTGGCGATCAGGCCCTTGGACCGCCGCTTGACCACCTTGAGGTAGTCGTCCAGGAAGCCGAGCCCGCCCATCCACAGGGTGGCCACGAGCACGATCTGGATCCACGGCTCGCGGACGTCCGCCCACAGCACGGTGGGCACAACGATGGCGACGATGATGAGCACGCCGCCCATGGTGGGAGTGCCGGCCTTCCGCTGGTGCGCCTGGGGCCCTTCCTCGCGGATCATCTGGCCCGCCTTGAGGTGGCGCAGCTTGCGGATCACCCACGGCCCCAGCACGAAGGCCAGCAAGAGCGCGGTCACGGTGGCGTAGGCCGACCGGAACGTGATGTAGCGGAAGACGTTGAAGAAAGCGTGCTGGTCGGCGAGCGGGAACAGCAGGTGGTACAGCACTATCGCGCCCTCCCGCTCGCGCTGCCGTTGGCGGCCGTGGTGCCGTCGAGGCAGGCGTCCCGAACCGGCTTGACGACCTTCTCCAGCTCCGCCCCCCGGCTGGCCTTGAAGAGGATCGCGTCGCCGGGGACGACGTTCTCGACCAGCCACTCCTCGGCCGCGTGCCGGTCCGGAAAGCGCCGCGTCTCGAGTCCGGCCGCCTCGGCCCCGGCGGCGATCGGAGCCGCGCCCGGCCCCACGGTGACGACCAGGTCGACGGCGTCCTTGGCCAGCTCCCGGCCGACCCACTCGTGCCACTCCGCGCTCGCCGAACCGAGCTCGAGCATCTCCCCCAGCACGGCGATCCGGCGCCGCGCGCCGGACAGGGTCGAGAGCGTGGCGGCGGCGGAGATGACGCTCTCGGGGTTGGCGTTGTAGCAGTCGACCAGCGCCACCACTTCGCCCCAGCGCTCGAGCTGCATGCGGAGCGGGAGCCCGTCGGGCTCGGCCACGCCGCCGGCGATCGCGCCCACCGGCAGCCC
>JBHENR010000209.1:0-3662 GCA_046262555.1 Gemmatimonadota bacterium
CCGACCACGCGCTCGTCGGCCAGCGCGACCAGCCGGCAGCTCGGCAGGTGGCCGGCGTCCCAGTCGGCCCAGGCGGGCACGACCGTCTCGAACGTCGCCTGGCCAGTGGTGATCCCCTCGCGAAGGATCTCCGCCACGGCCGGCCAGTGGGCGGTCTGCATGTCCTCGATGGCGGTCATGGGACGATATTATCCCTCCCATGCGAGCGATGCAGGTGACACGAGTCTATACCGGCGCGGACGGCGTCTCGCACTTTGGAGCGATCGACTTCCCGCTGGCCGACGCGGGACCGATCGGGCGGCTCTCCGGGGTGATGCCCGCCACCGGGGTCGTCTTCCGGGAAACGGCCGCCGACTATGATTTCGACTGGCACCCGGCGCCGCGGCGGCAGCTCGTGGTGCTGCTGGACGGGGCGATCGAGATCGAGGTGGGTGACGGCGAGCGGCGGCGCTTCGTGGGCGGGGACATCGTGCTGGTGGAGGACACGGCGGGGCGCGGCCACCGCACGCGTACTGTCGATGGCCGGCCGCGCCGCTCGCTGTTCATCGCGCTGGAGTGACCGGGCCAGCGCCCCCGTTCAAGACCCTTCTAGAGCTTCAAGACCCTGCTAGAGCTTCAAGACGTTGCTCGCCTGCGGTCCCTTCTTGCCGTCATTGACCTCGAATTCGACTTGCTGTCCCTCGGCCAGCGTCTTGAAGCCGTCGGTCTGAATCGCGGTGAAATGGACGAAGACATCCTCGCCGTCCTGCTGTTCGATGAAGCCGTACCCCTTGGCGTCGTTGAACCACTTCACCTTCCCGGTTGGCATAGCGTGAGCGTGTCCTCCTGATAGGGGGTGCGCGGTGGATGGACGTGGCCCCCGCAGTTTAGGGGGCGCCCGGGAAGCGCGTCAAGGCGGGCCGACCGGGCTGGAGGAATCGTTCCAGATCAGGGGCAGGGTGCGGACCCGGCTGAACCGCTTGCGGCTGGAGTAGGTGGGCCGGGCGTCGATGACGATGCGGGACGCCGCCTGCTCCCAGCCGTCGGCGGGACCCTCCGTCCAGGCGTCGTCGTCCCACCGGATCGTCTGCTGGCCGACGCCGAACACGCCCGGTTCGGCTACGCCGAGGGTGTCGCCCGCCGCGTCCAGAAAAGTGACCGTCACGCTGGCAACCTCGGTCAGAAACAGCGGAAACGCCCAATCCTGGGCCTCCCCGTCCCGCCGGATCGGCAGGGTATCCTCGGCGGTGAAGTCGGTACCAATAAAGTAGTACTGGGCGCCCTCGCGCTCGGCCACGAAGACCTGGCCGAACCGCTTCCACACCGCCACCCCGCGCGGTTCCTCCAGCGCCTCGTCGGGGGCGCCCGAGCCGGGGAACGTCGCCAGCGGCTGGAGGTCGGCGGTGAACTTGTAGAGCACGTCGGCGCCGGGATCCGTCACGTAGACGTTACCCTGGTAGTCGAGCGCGACGTAGCGAAACGCGCCCGGCCCGCCGCCGGGCCGGTCGACCGCCGCGGGCATCGTCTCGGCGAGCACCATCCCTTCCGGATCGTAGGCCCGGAGCCGGGCGCCGTCCTGGTCCACCAGGTAGAGCCGGTACACCTGCGGGCGGTACCAGCGGTCGAGGCTGTCGCCGACGGCGAGTCCGCGGGGCTTCGCGACGTCGGGAGGCAGCGGCCAGCGGGCGCCGGTCACCGGCGACGGGGCTGAAACGGTCGCCGCCTGGGGATCGGCGAAGTGGAGGACGCCATCGGTGGCGCGGTCGGCGACGTAGACCTGGCCGCGGGCGTCGGCCGCGACATCGAACGGGTCGCCGGCCGGCCACGACCCCGCCCAGCGGAGGGCGCGGGCGTCGGGATCCCAGGTGAGGCGCGCGACGCGCCGGTTGCCGGTGTCGGCGACGTAGACGCGGCCGTCGGGCGTCGCCGCGATGCCGTGGGGCGTGCGGAACTGGCCGTCGCCACTGCCGGGCCGGCCGTAGATCGCCAGCGTCTGCATGGTGGAGTTGTAGAGGATCTCGCCACGGCCGGAGTTCACGCCGAACAGCGTGAGCTGAAAATCGTCGCTCTTCGCTTCGGGATCGTCATCGGAGGCGAACTTGACCGCCGCCACGCCCTGCGGGTCGTCGAACCGCGTCCGGTCCCCGAGGAACAGCTTCAGGTGGAGCGGCCGCGCCCGGTGGATGCCAAGCGTGTGGGCAAACGGCGGCGCCACCAGCGTCGAGTGGCCGGGCTGCTCCTCCGGCGAGGTGTACTCCGGCGCGGCCGTCTGGGCCGGGGCGGCGCCCGGCGCGAGCCATCCCCCGGCGGCGGCTGCCAGGGCCAGCAAGAGGGCCGCCCGGGCGCGCGCGCCGCTAGCGCGCTGCGGTCGCCGACCCATAGATCCGCCGGTAGGCGGCGGCCTGCTCATAGACGTGTTTGACGTAATTGCGCGTTTCCCGGTACGGGATGCGATCGATCCACAGTTCGGCGTCCTGTCCCCGCTCGGGGAAGGTCATCCAGCGGGCGACGTTGTGGGGCCCGCCGTTGTAACCGGCGAGCACGGCCGGCCAGAACCCCTCGAAGCGGGCGAGCTGGTCGGCCATGTAGCGCGAGCCGAAATGGAGGCTGAGGGCGGGCTCGAACAGCAGCTGCGGATCGATCGCGCCCCGCCAGCCGAGGGAGTCGGCGATCTCGCGGCCGGTGGCCGGCATGATCTGCATCAGGCCGCGCGCGCCGACGGGGGAGACCGCCTCGGCGTCGAACAGGCTCTCCTGCCGGATGAGCGCCAGGACCACGGCCGCGTCGAGGGCGTGGGCGCGGGCTTCGCCGTCGATGGCCGCGCCGAACCCCAGTGGATAGACGGCCGGCTCCCCCGCGGCGCCCCAGCGGGTGCCGATCTGGAGCGCCAGGTCCGGGAATCCCCAGCCGGCCAGCGCCGGGGCCCAGGCGGCGAGCTGGGCCCGGTCTCCGCGCGGCAGGGCCCGCGCCAGCTCGGCGTGGGCGTAGCGCCGCTCGCCGAGCGCGAGCAGCGCGGCGGCGGTGCGCCCGGCGGCCGTGCCGAGCAGGACACTGCCGGTGCCGCGGTCCGGCCGGCCCGGGATCGGCGCATAGCCGCGGGCGGTCAACCCTTCGTCCGGCGAGCGGCCCGCCAGGCGGCCCCGCGCCCGCAGGGCGTAGTAGTCGCTGCCGCCCGCGAGCGCGCGGAACTCGGTTCGCGCGCGATCACGCTGCCCCCGCGCCTCGGCCGTGCGCGCCGCCCAGTAGCGCGCCTCGCGCCCGCTCTCCCCCCCACGGTACGCTCGGTAGCGCGCGTCCGCCTCGGCGTACCGGCCGAGCGAGTAGAGGAGGTGAGCGGCGCGCAGATAGGCGCGATCGGCGAAGCGCGAGCCGGGCCGGGTGCGGACCAGCCGGTCGAACACGGCCAGCGCCAGCTCGGCGTTGCCGCTGCCCCGAGCGCGATCGTCCTGATGGGAATCGGCCAGCAGATAGATCGCGTCGTCGGCCTGACTGTGGCGCGGGTAGCGCGCGACGAATTGGTCGAGGTGTTGCCGCGCCGCGTCGCCGTCGCCGGCCCCCATCGCCAGCCGGGCTCGGTCCATCAGCGCGTCGGGGGCGCGCGGATCGTTCGGCCAGCGGGTGAAAAAGGCGGCGTAGTCGCGGTCGGCCCCGGCGCGATCCCCGCGCGCGGCACGGATCTCGGC
>JBHENR010000210.1:0-6721 GCA_046262555.1 Gemmatimonadota bacterium
CCTTTATTCCGCACCTGACGATCGGCCGGGTGGCCGGCCCCCGGGGCGTCGGCCGGCTGACAGAGGCGCTGCGGGACTGGACGGCGGGCACGGCGGCGGAGACGCTCGCCGAGCTCATCCTGTACCGGAGCCAGCTGACCCCTGGAGGCCCGCGCTACGCCGCGCTGGGCCGCCACCCGTTGACGGGAGCTCTGCCGGCATGAGCATCCGGATCCTCCACCTCGCAGATGCCCACCTCGGCGCGCCGCTGGCGAATTTTGGCGACTACGCGCGCCAGCGCCACGCGGAGCAGGAGGAGGCGTTCACCCGGGCGATCGATCACGCGCTCGCCGAGCGGGTCCACCTGGTGCTCATCGCCGGCGATCTGTTCGACACCTTCCGCCCGGACCCGGCCAGCGTGAACCTGGTGCGGCGCCAGCTCGGCCGGCTGCGGGAGGCCGGCATCGTGATCGCCGGCGTGCCGGGCACTCACGACAGTCTCGGCTACGCGGAGTGCGTCTATCATCACGAGGCGCTGCCGTTCCACCACTTTTTCACCGGCCCCACCTTTGCCGGGCCGGCCGAGCTGGAGATCGCGGGGGTTCCGGTGGCGCTCTACGGCATCGCGTACGACACGAAGCAGTCGGGCGGCGGCTGGGACTCGCTCGTCCGGACCTCCACCGAGGGGCTCCACATCGCCCTCGTCCATGCGGCCTGCCGCTTCAATCCCGAGTGGCCGATTCCCCCCGATGACCTGCCGTTCGCGGCGGAGGACCTGGCGCGGCTGAACATGGATTACGTGGCGCTCGGCCACTACCACAACATGCGTGAGTTCCGCGACGGCGAGCGGCTGGTCGGCGCCTACAGCGGATCGCTCGAGGGACGGGACTGGACCGAGCCCGGGCCGCGCCATGTGCTGCTGATCGAGTGGCAGCGCCCGGGCGACGCGCCCAGCCTGCGCGCCCTGCCGGTCCAGTCCCGGACGCTGGGCGTGGCGACGGTGGACGTCAGCGGGGCGCCGGATCAGGAGGCGATGGCCGAACGCATCGCCGCGGCCTGCGAGCCGGGCCCGCTCTGGCGCATCACGTTGACGGGCGAGCCCGAGGCGGTGCCCCAGCCGGCGGCGCTGGAGGCCCAGCTCGCGGCCCGCTACGATCACCTGCAGATCGTCGACAGCACCACGCTCGTCGCCAGCCACCTGGTGGCGCAGCGGTGCGAAGAGGAGACCGTGCGGGGCGAGTTCTTCCGGCGACTCGTGGCCCAGCGGGCGGCGGCCGCAGACGAGCGCGAGCGCGCGGTGGCGGATCGCGCGATCAAGCTCGGCGTCCGGGTCTTCGGATGAACGACCTGCGGCTGGTGCGCCTCCACGCGGCCGGGTTCGGCCGTCTGCGCGACTTCACGCTCGAGCCCGCGCGCGAGCCCGGCGCGCTGATCGTGGCCCCCAATGAGGCGGGAAAATCCACCGTGGCCGCGGCGCTGTTTCACGGCTTGTTCGGATTTCCCGACAAGGCGCTCGAGGCGCTCCGCCGGCCGTGGAGCGGGCCGCCGTTCGCCCTCACGCTCGAATGGTCGCTGGGCGACGACCAGACCTGCACCATCGCGCGCGATTTCGAAACCCAGCGGGTGACGGTGGAGTGGCGGACCCGGGGCGCGCTCGAGCACCGCTGGGAGGGGGAGCCCAACCCCCGCGGCCGCTCGAGCGATCGCGCCGGCTACGACCTCGAGCTCAAGCGGCTGCTCGGCTTCGCCGCGCCCGACATCTTCCGGCAGACGGCGTTCGTGGATCCCGGCGATGCGGCGGTAAAGCCGCTGGCGGCCGAGCTGCTGCGCCTCTTGTCGGGCAGTGAACGGGCCGACTTCCGCACCGCGCTGATCGAGTTCGAGGCGGGATACTATCACCTCACCCAGTTCGACATCGCCGGCGGCGGCCGTGCCGCCAAGCAGAAGCCCCGTCAGATCGAGGAGCTCGCGGCCCGGCGGGATGCCGCCGCCGCCGCGTTGGAAGCCGCGCGGGGAGCCCGCGACGCGCGCCGCGAGCGGGAGCGGGCGCTGGGGGACGTGCAGAATCGCCTGGCGGCCATCGACCGCGAGCTCACCGACCGGGGGGCCTCGCAGGAGGCGATCCGACGGATGAGCCGGCTGCGCCAGGAGCTGGCCGGAGCCCAGGCGCGGCAGGCCGAGCTGGATGCCGGCATCGAGCGGTTCGCCGAGTGGGAACGCCAGGTGCGGGATCGCACCGGCGCGCTCGAACCCTACGTGCGGTACCTGCGCCTGCCGGAGGACTTCAGCCAGCGGGTGCACCGGCTGCAGCAGCTGGAGCTGGAGCGCGCGCGGGTGGCCGAAACGGTGCGCGAAGCGGGACCCGGGAACGAGGGTTCGCCCGAAGTGATGAGCTGGGTCGCCCTGGTGGGTCTGCTGGTCGCCGCGGGCGGCGGCCTCTGGCTCGCGCTGGGTGGCGCCCCGCTGGCGGCCGGCGGTGTGCTCGCGCTCGGGCTGGCGATCGCCGGCGGGGGCGTCCTGCAGTGGCGCGCGCGGCGCGCGGCCCGGCGCCGCCGGGAAGTGCGCCGGGGAGCGCAGCAGGCCGAGCTGGCGCGCTACGATCAGGAGCGGCGCGAGCTGGCCAAGCCGCTGCCGTTCGACCCCGACACCGTCGAGCTCGACGCCGAGCTCGCGAGCTACCGCCGGGCCCAGACACTCCGCTCCGAGCTCGACGGGATGCAGGCGACGCATCACGCCCTGGGCGACCGGGCGGCCCTCGAGCGCGAGCGCCGGGCGCTGAAGGAGGGGCGGCTCGACATCCTGCGGCTCGAGCAGCGCCAGCTGCTGGAGCAGTACCCGTGGCTCGACTGGGGACCCGACTACGAGCGCCAGTTCGCCGCCGAGCAGCAGCGCCTCCACGCCGAGCGTGAACGCCTCAGCACCGCCGAACTCGCGCACCGGCGCGCGGTGGCCGACCTGCGCGGCCCCGATGACGACCCCACCCGGCTGGCCGCGTCCATAGCCGCCTGCGACGCCGAGGCCGAGCGGCTGGCGCTCGACCGCGACGCGTTCCAGATGGCCCACGCCACCCTGACCGCCTGCAAGGACGAATTTGTCCGGATGATGACCCAGCGGCTCGAGCGCCGCATCGGGCGCATCTTCGCCGCGCTGACCGAGGATCGGTACACGGAGGCCGAGATCGATCCGGCGACGCTGCTCCTCACCGTCCACGGACGGGAGAAGCGGGGCGTGCCGGCCGAGGCGCTCAGCCGCGGCACGCGCGACCAGCTCTACTTCGCCCTCCGCGTGGCGCTATTGGAGGAGCTGGCCGCCAACCGGTCGCTGCCGATCGTGCTCGACGACCCGTTCCTCCACTTCGATCGCAAGCGCCTGACGCAGGTGGAGCGCACGCTCGCCCAGCTGGGCGCGACGCACCAGATCCTGCTGCTGACGCATGACACCCGGCTGGCCGACTGGACGTTTCCGAAGCAGTGGCTGCCGGACCTCACCGGCCACGTGGTGGCGGCGTCGTCGAGTCCTTGACGATCGCGGCGCGGCGCTCGCGGACGGCCCCTCGCCTGCCCCGCCCTCGTGTCACGCAACGCGCGGCCTCCCAACAACTTGTCGAGGGGTGCCCGGCGCGATGCGGGCGTGGTCCGATCCCTGCCTCAGCGGTTCCCGCCGGTGGCCCCGAACCCACCCGGGGAGCGGAGCGGTCGGGGGGCCGGCGACGAGGGCAGGCCGCGTGACTTGACACGATAGGGCTCGGCCAGGGAGGGGGCCGGCCCGGCTGGCGGAGAGCGCGCGGCCGCCTTCCACCCCCGTTGGGGCGGTTGTCCAGGTCTGTTGTCCGGGTCCGGCGGGGGGTCTAGCTTTTTCCCTCGATGAGCGACCTGATTGGCACCGATCAACTGGTCTATCGCAAGGGGTTCGGGCTCCGCGGCGAAGTCACCGGCGAGATCGAATCGGCGTACCATTCCGACCTGGTCAACCAGGTCGTGGCGGCGGGGCACCAGCTGGCTCTCGGGGATCTCACGATCCGGCTGGCGACCGAATTCGGCAACTGCTACGGGGTGGACCGGGCGGTCCAGTACGCCTACGAGGCGCGCCGCCGGTTTCCCGACCGCCGGATCTTCCTGACCGGCGAGATCATCCACAATCCCCACGTCAACGAGGAACTCCTCGCGATGGGGATCGGATTCCTGACCGGTCGCTACGCCACCGGCGTCACGTACGACGATCTCCTCCCCCGGGACGTCGTGCTCCTGCCCGCGTTCGGCGTCCCCACCGGCATCATGCGACGGCTGAAGGAGATCGGCTGCGTGCTGGTGGATACCACCTGCGGGTCGGTCCTGCTCGTCTGGAAGACGGTCGAGCGGTTCGCCCGGGACGGCTTCACCGCCATTATCCACGGCAAGTACTACCACGAGGAGACCCAGGCCACCGCTTCGCGGGCGCTCGAGTACCCCGGCGGGGCGTATCTCGTCGTGCGGGATCTGGACGAGGCGGCGCTCGTCACCGACTACATCCGCGGCAACGGGACCGGCAGCGCCGACGAACAGGAAGCGGCCCGCGCGGCCCTCGAGACCCGGTTCGCCCGGGCGATGAGTCCGGGATTCGATTTCCCCCGCGACGTCGCCCGGGTGGGGATCGCCAATCAGACGACGATGCTGATGCGGGAAACCGAGGCCGTGGCGGAGGCGTTCCGCCAGGCGATGGCCGACCGCTACGGGGCGGAGGCTCTCGACGCCCATTTCCGCGCGCTCGACACCATCTGTTCCGCCACCCAGGAGCGCCAGGACGCGGTCGAGGAGCTGCTGCGGGAGCCGCTCGACCTGATGATCGTGCTGGGGGGCTACAACTCGAGCAATACGGGAAATCTCGCCCGGATCTGCGAGCGCTCCGTGCCGACGTTCCACATCGACGACTCGTCGTGCATCGAAAGCGCCGAGGCGATTCGCCACAAGCCGGCGCAGGGCGACGAAACGGAATCGTCGCCCTGGCTGCCGGAGGGACCGCTCGTCATCGGCCTGACGGCCGGCGCGTCGACGCCGAACAACAAGGTTGGTGAGACGATCCTGCGGCTGCTCGCCTGCCGCGGGCTGGCCGTGTCCGCCTGACGGCCCGTTTTTCCCTGGGGCCGCGCCCCGCGACCGGATCCAGCGTGTGGCAGAGGGAGCGGAAGGGGTCTGGTGGCCTCTGCGGTCTTCAAAACCGTCATCGGGCGCGCTCGTCGCGTCCGGGGTGGGTTCGATTCCCACACGTTCCCGCCAACCAAGGAGCTATCTGATGCGTACCTATAAAGTTGTAGGCGGAATGCTGCTGGCAGCCAGTCTCGGAGCCTGTGGCGGGGGCGGGGGAGGTGGGCCGACCGGGCCGCCGTCGCGTTCCATTCAGGGCTCTTACGACGTCGACCACACCATCGTCTTCAATCTGGGCGGGTTCAACATCACGTTCGAGTGCACCGGCACGCTGGTCGTCATCACCGCCGGGAGCGGGACGTTCGCGGGCACCCTCGAGCTCGATCCCTGCGACGGCGTGACCGACGAACCGGTGAGCGGGCCGGTTACCGGGACGGTGGCCGCCAACGGGGCCCTGACGCTCCAGCTGTCCGGCCAGGCGGCGCTCGTCGAGGTGCTCGAGGAGGAAGGGTGCACCGTCATCAGTGCGGACGAGGCCTACGCCGGCTCCTTCACGGGCAGCCGTATCGTGGCGGATTACGATGCCGTAGCCAGTTGCGACGGCACGCAGCTGAATCTTCACTTCGAGCTCGACGCCAGACGCACCTGACGATGCGGCCCCGCATCTCCGTCACGGCGGACCCCGAGAACAGCGAGTTTCCGTTCGCGGCGCTCCGGTCGTGGATTACGCCGGTTCAACAGTTCTACGTGCGGAATCATTTCCCGGTCCCGGCCCTGGACCCCGCCACCTGGCGGCTGGCGATCGGGACCGGCGACGGTGTCCCGACGCTCTCCCTCGCCGACCTCGAGGCCCTGCACCAGCGCAGCGTGGTCGCCGCGCTGGAGTGCGCCGGCAACAACCGGGCGTTCAGCCCGACGCCGGTGCGGGGGGTCCAGTGGGGCCCGGGCGCGGTGTCGAACGGGGAGTGGAGCGGGCCGTCACTGCTCGACGTGCTGGCCGCGGCCGAAGCGGTGCCGACCGATCGGGTGAACGCCCGGGACTGGCCGGTGCCGGGCGCGCACTACCACTGCACCGGGGCCGACCGGGGCCGGCCCGACGGCGGCGACGAGGTCCCCTATCGGCGGAGCCTGCCCCGCGTCAAGGCGCTCGACCCGGACACGCTGGTGGCGCTGGCCCTGAATGGCGAGCCCCTCACCGCCGCGCACGGCGCTCCCGCCCGCATCGTCGCCCCCGGCTGGTACGGCATGGCGTCGGTCAAGTGGCTGACGCGCGTCGAGCCGGCCGCCGCGCCGGCGGAGGACTACTACATGACGCGGGATTACACCCGCCGCGCGATGAGCGGCGAGCAGGAGCCGCTCGACTGGATCCAGCCCAAGGCCCAGCTCAGCCGGCCGGAAGACGGCGCCGTCCTGGCGGCCGGCCGGCCGGAGATCTTCGGCGCCGCCTGGGCCGGCGCGGCGCCGCTCGCCGCCGTCCACGTCACTACCGATCATGGCGCGAACTGGGCGCCGGCCGAGCTCGAGGGCCCGGTGTCCCGCTTCGGCTGGCGGCTGTGGCGATTCGGCTGGGAGGCCACCGCGGGGCGTCACCTCCTCGGCGCCCGGGCGACCGACGCGGCGGG
>JBHENR010000211.1:0-13626 GCA_046262555.1 Gemmatimonadota bacterium
TTCCACCCGCACGCGCGGGTCCACCACCGAGTAGAGCACGTCGGCGATCAGGCTGCCGAGGATCACCACGATGGCGATAACGAACGCGCACGCCAGCACCACCGGGTAGTCGCGCTGGAAGATCGCCGTCACCAGCGTCCGTCCCATGCCGGGCCAAGCGAAGATCGTCTCGATCAGCACCGCGCCGCTGATCAGAAACGGCAGTGACAGACCGATCAGCGTGACCACCGGAATGAGCGCGTTCCGCATCGCGTGCTTGAAGACGACGACGCGCTCGGCCAGCCCCTTGGCGCGGGCGGTGCGAACGTAGTCCTGCCGGATCTGCTCGAGCATGCCGCTGCGCATGTAGCGGGCGATGCTGGCCGCTCCGCCGACGCCCAGGGCGAGCGCCGGAAGGAACAGGTGCCTGGCGCGATCGAGCAGCTGTTGGGGACCGCTCAGGAACTCGTAATCCACCGACGTCATCTGACTCGCCGGCAGCCACTGCAGCTTGTAGGCGAACAGCAGGATCAACATCAGGCCGAACCAGAACGACGGCATCGAGTAGAAGAAGAACGACAGCGCGGTCGACAGGTTGTCGAGCCAGGAGTACTGCCGGACCGCCTGAATCGTGCCCACCACGATGCCGATCGCGAACGTCAGCACCAGCGCCACCGCCGAGAGGAGCAGCGTGTTGGGCATGGTGTCCTTCAGGATGTCGCTGATCGGCCGGTGCTGGGAGAAGGAGTATCCGAAGTCGCCCCGGGCGAAGGAGCTCAGCCACCGCACGTACTGGATGTGCACCGGCTGGTCGAGCCCGAGGTTCTTCCGCATCTGCTCGATCACCGCCGGATCGATGTCCGGCCGGAGGTAGATCGAGGTGGGATCGCCCGGCGCGGCATGCAGCAGGAAGAAGATCAGTGTCGAGACGCCCAGCAGGATGGGGATCGCGAGCAGAACCCGCCGGATGAGATAGCCGATCATGGGGCGATCACTCGCCCCCGGCCTCGCCTCCCGCTCCGCCCCGGGCCGAATCGCGCGCCCCCGCCGCGACTGGAGCGCCGCCGAGCGGGATGTTGTACTTCTGGCGCCCCTCCGGCACGTACCACTCCTCGATATTGTAGCTCCAGCCGTAGGCGGTCGGATTGACGTTCTGGAACCGGCCCGCAACGGCGACGAGGTCGTTGAGCTGGAACAGGAACGTGTAGTAGGCCTGATCGATGATCTCCCGCTGGGCCAGCCCCCAGATCGTTTTCGCCTTGGCCTGGTCCCGCTCCAGCTCGCCGGCGGTGATCAGCGAGTCGAGCCGGGCGTTCTCGGCGCCGACGAAATTGAACAGCTCGCCAGAGCCGAACGTGGGGGTGAGCTCCGCCTTGATCCCCACCGACCAGCCGGCCACGGCCGCCTCGAACTCCTTCGCCAGCAGGCGGTCGATGAAGGTGTTGAACTCGAGCGGCTCGGGTTTCGCTTCGACGCCGATCGCCTTGAACTGCTGCTGGACGATGGTGGTGATGTCCACCCGCGTCTGGTTGTCGCTGTTGGTCAGCAGGGTGAACGACAGCCTCTGGCCATCCTTCTCGCGAATCCCGTCGCCGTCGGTGTCGCGCCACCCGGCCTGGTCCAGTAGCTGCGCCGCCCGTGGGGGATCGTGCGGGTAGGGCTTGATGGTCGGGTCGTGGGCCCAGATCGTCGAGATCATCGGCTGGGAGCCGACCGTGCCCTGGCCGTAGATCAGCGCGTCGACGATCTGCTGGCGGTCGAGCGCGATCGTCAGCGCCTGCCGGACCCGCTTGTCCGAGAACCGGGGGTCGGCGGAGTTGTAGCCGAGATAGGTGTACGCCCGGCCCGGATAGGAGAACACCTGGATCCCCTCATCCTTCTCCAGCGCGGGGTAGAACGACGGCTGGAACCGTGGCCAGACGTCGATGTCCCCGTTCTGGATCTGGGTGGCGAGGCTGGTCTGGTCGGGCACGATCCGGTAGGTCAGCCGGTTGAGCGGCGGCCTCCCCCGGAAGAAGGCCGTATTGGCCTCCAGCACGATCTCCTGATTCGGCGACCAGGAGACGAACTTGAACGGGCCGTTGCCCACCGGATTGCGGCCGATCGGATGGTCCTTCATCGCCGCCAGCGGCACGGTGCCCAGAATGTGCTTGGGCAGCGGATAGCAGGCGTTCGCGTCGACCACCTGGTACATATACCGGTTGTCGTAGGTGAAGCGGACGACGAGCGGCGACAGCGCCTCGACCTTCGTGATGTGGTCGAGCCAGCTCGCCGCGCTCCAGTTGATCTCCGGCGCTTTGCAGACCGTGTGCCCGAACACGACGTCGTCGGCCGTGAACGGCTGGCCGTCGTGCCAGGTGATCCCCGGGTGGATGAAGAAGTCCACGCTGAGGGAGTCGGGCGTGAAGCGAAAGGAGTCCGCCAGCCCCGGGCGGAACGTGATGAAGTCGGGATTCGACCGCATCATGTACCAGTAGATGTTGCTGTAGACGTCACTCGACGGAACGGATTCCGAAGTGGGCGGGAACATGGTGTCGAGATCGGTGGGGATGCCGATCACGGCCATGTCACCCATAGCCGGCTCGCCTTCAGGGCCCCCGGTATCTCCCGCATCGCTCCCGCCACGGCCACACGCCAGCGCGGTGAGCACCCCCAACAATCCGGTCAGCACCCAGCTCCGTCCTGATCGCATGCCCGCCTCCCCGTGGTTTACGAAACGATATGCAAGTATGGTGCGGATTCGTTCGTCAGCGCCGCGCGACCGGCGGCGCGCTCTGACGCTGCTGGTCTTCCGGGATCCACCAGTCGGCGATCGACACCAGATGGCCGCGGGCATCCGCCGTCACGCCACGCAGCCGCTCGGTGTGGCCGATCCGCTCGTGCAGGTAGTAGAGGAACGTGTACGGCTGGTCGTTGTGGATGATCTCCTGATAGGCATCCCAGATCGGCTTTGCCTGCGCCCGGTCGAGCGTGACCAGCGCCTGGTCCATGAGCGAGTCGGCGCGCGGGTTGCTGTACGAGGGGTAATTGTATTTGCCGCCGCTGATCGCCTCGGTGGAGAACAGATCGTTGGGATTGAACTTGAAGTCCACCGACCAGCCGCTGACGGTGGCCTCGAAGTCGTGCTTCCTCAGCGCATCAATCAAGGTGTTCCACTCGATCAGGCGGGGCTCGACAGCGATCCCGATCTTCTGCAGATCGCTCTGCACGATCACGATGATGTCCTCGCGCAGGTCATTGCCCTGATTGGTGGCCAGCGTGAACCGGAACGGCCGGCCGTCCTTATCGAGCACGCCGTCGCCGTTTGTGTCGGCCCAGCCGGCTTCAGCCAGCAGACGCTTCGCCCGTTCCGGATCGTAAGGCCACGGCTCGAGGGCGTCATTGTACTCCCACTGGAACGGCATCGCGTCGGCCACGGCGATCTCGCCGTAGCCGTAGAGCAGGGCGTCCACGATCTGCTGGCGGTTGATCCCCATCGTCAGCGCCCGCCGCACCGCCGGGTCGCTGAACAGCGGATTCTTCGTGTTCCAGGCGAGGTAGGTGTAGGAGCGCGCCTCGTAGTCGAATCCGGTGACGCCGTCGGTCGACTTCACCCGCTCCATCTCGGCGGGGGGCACGGCGCGCATGTAGTCGATCCCGCCCGTCAGCAGCTCGGTCAGCTCGGTCGTCTGCTCGGGGATGATCCGGATCACGACCCGGTCGAGGTGCGGCCGACCGCGCCAGAAGTCGGGGTACGCCTCGAACACCGCCTGCTGGTTCGCCTCCCAGGAGACGAACCGGAACGGGCCGTTGCCCACCGGATTACGGTTGAACGGGGCGTTCCGCATCTCGGCCGGCGGGACGTCCTCCAGCAGGTGCTTGGGCATCGGCGTCCACTCGGTGAAATCCATCACGGCATCCGAGTGGACGGCGGAGAAGTTGAACCGGAGCGTACGGGCGTCCACCCGGTCGACGGTGGTGACGTAGTCGAAATAGTTGCGGTTGGCGTAGGCGATCTCCTCATTGACGGACATTTCATACGACCAGATCACATCGTCCGCCGTGACGGGAACGCCGTCGTGCCAGGTCACGCCGTCGCGGATGCGGAAGGTGAGGGACAGGCCGTCCTTGGCGAGCCAGAAGGAGTCGGCCAGCGCGGGCACGTAATTCATCTCCGCGTCGAGATCCACCAGGTTCTGGAACAGCATGAAATTCATCACCTGGCTGGTGTCGTAGTCGGTGGAGACGAGCTCATTGAAGGCGTCGAAATCGGCGGTGCGGGAAGTGACTGCGGTGCCGCCGTTGACCGGCGACTCCTCGGCGTCCGGGCCTTCCCCGGCGGAGTCGCCGCCCCGGCAGGCCAGCGCGAGGAGGAGGAGAAGGGCGGACGGGAAACGCATGCGACCTCCTTCGGCGGGGACGGGCGCGCCCTGCGGCACGCCGTCGGTCATCTCAGGGCGACGCGGAGCATATCGTCCGCGCGCGCGCCAAGTCAAGCGGGCCGGGCGGGGGCGGGCCCGGCTCGAAGGCGACGCCGAGCGTCGCGGCGAAACCGGCCGCCATCGCGGCGGTGACGGTCGCGGAGGAGTAGCGCCGACCGGCGGCCCACTCCACCGTTGCTACCCCGGAGGGACTCAGGCAGTTCGGCCACGCCGCCGCGAGCACCGCCTGGTCGCCGGTCAAGGGGATGGAACCGTGCTGGAGCAGAGCGCCCCGGACGCGGCGCTGGGCGCTCCCCACCAGCTTGCGGCCCCGTACGGTCAGCTCGCCCGGCACGGCGGCGGCAAAGCAGGCCCGCCGGCTGTGGGGGCCGCTCGACGCGCGGGCGGGGGACGTCGCCCGGCGGGAAGCCGGCGCGGCGAGCTCGGCGTCGATGCCGAGCCGCGCGAATCCCGCCGCCAGCGCCTGATGGATCAGGCGGTAGCTCGCCGTCAGTCCCCCCGTGAACCGAGGCGTGCCCGCCGGAATAACGACGCTGTAGGTGAGCTCCGCCTCGGCGGGCCCGTGCCACACCGCCCGGCCGCCGGTCGGCCGGCGGACCCACGTCACCCCGCGGGCCCCGAGCTCGGCCACCGCCGCCGGATCCGGCTCCGGCTGATGGGCACCGAGCGACACCGCCGGAGGGCTCCAGCCATAGAACCGCAGCGTGGGGGGGATCGTGCCGGCCGCGGCGGCCGCCAGCAGCGCCGTGTCGCACCCCATGTTCCAGTCGCCGGCTCGGGCCCCCGTCTCCAGCAGCCGCCAGGCAGGGGTCATGGGGCGCGCTGAAGCCGGACGAGCCGCGCGGCGCTTAACTCCACCTGACTGACGGCCACCGTGTCGGCATCGCTCGACCCGGCGGCGAGGGCATAGCCTGCCGGAGGCGTGACCGTCACCAGAAACGTGGCGAGGATGCCGGGGGCGAACCGGACGTGGCCGGTGGCGTCCGTCGAGTCGGCCCAGCTGGGGCCGCCGTCCACCTGCGCGAGCTCGACCCGGACGCCGGCCACCGGCAGGCTGTCGCCGTCCATGACCGCGATGTCGATCGTGCTGTCGAAGGCGCAGCACCCCCCGAGGTCGTCCTCCTCGGTCGATGGCGCGGGGCGGCAGCTCGCCAGAACGATGAGCGCGACCCGTGCCGTCACGATCCCGAACCGCCGCACTCGCCCGGCGTTCACCGCGGCATCAGCTCGATGGCGTCCATGTCGAGCACCCCCTCGTCGCCCGCGGCGACCGCCAGTCCGTTCTCGAAGATCGCCGACTCATAGCCATCGGCCGCCACCATCACGGTGTAGGAAGCCCGGCGGGCCAGCTCGGCAATGGCGTACACGCCGCTGCTGTCGGCCACGGTGGCGGCCGCCATCAGCGCCTCGGCATCGGCCCCGCTCGCTTCCCACTGCGCGAGCGTCACGCCCGGCTGCAGCACGATGACGTAGGCCCCCCCCACGCCGCGGCCGGACCCCGCCTCCACCACCCGTCCCCGGATCGCCACCGGGGCGGCGGTGTCCGGCGCGGTCGGCGCCTGCGCGACGGGCGCGCCGGCCGTGACGCCCGGCCCCACCGCCGGTTCCGCGTCCGGCCCGGAACCGTCCCCGCACCGCGTGAGCAGCAGCGCGGCGGCGGCGATCAGGGCCGCGCGCCTCAATTCCCCCCGAAGCGGAACGACTGAAGGATGACGGGCAGCTCCCCCGCCTCACCCACGTCCGACGGGCCGTGCACGTCCTCGGACAGACCGGAAACCAGCAGCGTGAGCACGACCCCATTGGTCTCCGATACCGGGACGAACAGCATCCGGCCCCAGATGTCGATCGGGCCGCGGGGGGTCTCCGCCAGCCGGGCGCTGAAGCGGAACCCCTGCGCCATCCGGCCGGCGACCAGCGTGGTCTCATCCGCCCCCTTCTGATACTCCGGGAAGCCGGCCGCCGTCAGTCCCTCGACCTGGACCGCGGCCATCCCGGGCGTCATCCCGGCGAACCAGCCGACGGCGAAATTCTCGATGGTGAACTCATCCTCGGTCTGCCGCTCCACCTTGACGAAGTTCTGGTCGTCCCCGGTGCCATCCTCGAGCTGCGCCCAGGACGCCGGATAATCGAAGGTAAAATCCACGAAATGCTCTGCCTTGCCGCCGGTCAGGCGGCTGCGGTCGTTGACAAAGGTGACGGTGGGGACACCGGGCCCGTCGTCATCCTCCTCGTCAGACGCCTCGTCATCGGACACTTCCGTCATCCGGTCGTCCGCATCGAGATCGCCGTCCTGCAGTCGGGACCATGCTCGGGCGCCCAGAAAGATCACCACGACCAGCAGGATCAGCCCGAGGCATCCGCCGAGCCCCACTGTCGTCCACATCGCCTGCTTCGATTTGAACAGCGCCATTCAATCCCCCTCTGGTTGAGACCGCAGCGCGCGCAGGCCGTCGCGCAGAGCCTGTTCGGCATCCGCGTCGTGCCGCGCCCCGCGGGTGATTCCTCGCGCGGTCCGCCACCGGTGAAACGCCAGTTCGCTCGCCGTCTCGTGAAACCGGCCCTGCCGCCGCCAGCCCCGCCAGCCCGTCCGCCGCGCGGCGTCGCGCTGGGCCTTCCAGCGGCCGCCGAAGCGGCCCAGCGCCGCCAGCTCGGCGGCGGTCAGCTCGCCCGCCTCGGCAAAGGTCGCCAGGTGCTCGCGGATCAACCGGCGCTCGCGGTGCAGCGAGAAGAGCACCAGGCCGACCACCGCTCCCAGCGCGGGCATCATGATGAGGACATAGACGACCGCGAACATCGCCCCGAAGCTGGCCGCGAGATTCCAGAGCGCGTGGAGACTGATCGCCCCGGCCAGTCCCGCCAGCGGCGCCAACCCTTGAAGAAAGCGATTTCGTGTTTCGCACGCCAGCCCGACGCCGATTCCAGTCAGCGCGGTGAAGAGCGGGTGCGAGAACGGCGCCACCGTGCCGCGCAGGATGAAAACCGAGAACGAGCCGCCGATGCCGTGCTCCAGCGCGGCGCCGTAGTACTGGACGTTTTCGGTCATGGCGAAGCCGAGCCCGACCATGGCGGCATAGACGACGCCATCGGTCACGTTGTCGAACTCGTCCCGCTTCCAGAGGCAGAGGACGAGCAGCGCCAGCCCCTTCGCCGTCTCCTCCACCAGCGGCGCGGAGACGATGCTGGTGCCGAGCTCCGCCGTCGCGGCCCCGGCGAAGCTGTCGATCGCCACCCCGGCGGCGGTATTGAACAGGTAGGCGAAGAAGATGGCGACCGAGGCGCCCCAGACAAAGGCGAGCGCGAGCATGCCCGTGGGCTCCTTCTCGTAGCGGTCGATCCAGAGCGCGAGGAGCAGGTAGAGCGGGACCGGCAGGGTCGCCAGCACCAGGCCGACCAGGAGGCCGGCGAACCCCGTGTCCAGGCCGATCAGGATCAGCACGATCAGCCCCAGCCCGGCCATCGCCAGAAAGGCGACCAAGCCGAGCGCCCAGCGGGCGGAAGGGCTCAGAACGTGACCGCTTCGCCCGGGGCCAGCACCGCGCAGCGGGTGTCCGTCTCGCGTTCGACGGCCGCCTGCCAGGCGTCCGCGTCCTGATGGATCAGGTCGAACGTGTCGTAGTGCATCGGGACGACCAGCCGCGGGTGAAGGAACCGTACGGCGTGGAGCGCGTCGTCGGGTCCCATCGTGTAGTTGTCGCCGATCGGCAGGCAGACACAGTCAAAGGCGTACAGCTCGCCCAGCAGCTTGATGTCCGCTGTCAGCGCCGTGTCGCCGGCGTGGTAGAACGTCTTCCCCTCGGCCGTGATCACGATGCCGCAGGGATTGGTGGAGTATTTCGGGTCGGCCTCGGTGAGCGAGCCGTGCGCGGCGGGCACCAGCTTGACGTGGCCGAACGGAAACTGCCGCCCGCCGCCGCAGGCCAGCCCGTGCGCCTGGCACCCCTGCGCGCTGGCCAGCTCCGCCAGCTCATAGGCCGCGACGACCAGCGCCCCGGTCCGCGTCGCGATCGCCACCGTGTCTCCCCAGTGGTCGCCATGGCCGTGGCTGACCACGATCGCGTCGGGGGCGGTGATCTCGTCGGGACCGATATCGGCCTTCGGATTGCCGGTGAGAAACGGATCGATCAGGATCCGTCCCTCCGCCGTCTCCAGCTCGAAGCAGGAATGGCCGTGCCACGTCAGTGTCGCCATCAGGCGTAGGCCTCCATGGGCGGGCAGGTGCAGACCAAATTCCGGTCGCCGTAGGCGGCATCCACCCGGGCCACGGCGGGCCACACCTTGTGGGTCCGCGCGCCGGGCGCCGGGAATGCCGCCCGTTCCCGCGCGTAGGGATGGGTCCATTCGTCCGCGGTGACGGCGGCCAGCGTGTGGGGGGCGTTCTTCAGCAAATTGTCCTCGCGGTCCGCGACGCCGAGCTCGATCTCGCGAATCTCTTCGCGGATGCCGAGCAGGGCGTCGACGAACCGGTCGAGCTCGGCCTGCGACTCGCTCTCGGTGGGCTCGACCATCATCGTGCCGGCCACCGGGAACGAGATGGTGGGGGCGTGGAAGCCGTAGTCGATGAGGCGCTTGGCGATGTCCTCGACCTCGACCCCCGCCGCGGCGCGGAACGGCCGCGTATCGAGGATGCATTCGTGGCCCACCAGCCCCGACGCGCCGGCGTACAGCAGAGCATAGGCGCCGTCGAGACGGCGGGCGATGTAATTGGCGTTCAGGATCGCCACCTGGGTCGCCTCGCGGAGGCCGTCGCCGCCCATCATCCGGATGTAGGCCCACGAGATCGGCAGGATCGACGGGCTCCCCCAGGGGGCGGCCGAGATCGTCCCGCAGCTCGCGGTGTGGCCCAGCGGGACGACCGGATGGTCGGGCAGGTACGGCACCAGGTGAGCCGCCACGCCAATGGGACCCATGCCGGGTCCCCCGCCGCCGTGCGGGATACAAAATGTTTTGTGTAGATTCAAATGGCAGACGTCGGCGCCGTAATCGCCCGGCCGGCAGAGCCCGACCTGGGCGTTCATGTTGGCGCCGTCGATGTAGACCTGGCCGCCGTGACCGTGCACGATCTCGCAGATGCGGCGGATCGACGCCTCGAAAACGCCGTGGGTCGACGGGTACGTGACCATGATCGCCCCCAGCGTGTCGGCGTGCGCCGCCGCCTTCGCTTCGAGATCGGCGAGGTCGATGTTCCCCTGGACGTCGGTACGGACCGGCACGATGGACATCCCTGCCATCGCCGCGCTCGCCGGATTGGTGCCGTGGGCCGACTGGGGAATCAGGCACGCCGTGCGGTGCGGCTCGCCCCGGGCGGCGTGCCAGGCGCGGATCACCAGCAACCCGGCGAACTCGCCCTGGGAGCCGGCGTTGGGCTGCAGCGACACCCGGGCGAACCCCGTGATCTCGGCGAGCCACGCCTCGAGCTGATCGAACAGCTCGCGATAGCCGACGGCCTGCTCGCGGGGGGCGAAGGGGTGGAGGCCGCCGAGCTCGGGCCACGTCACCGGGATCATCTCGGCGGTGGCGTTCAGCTTCATGGTGCACGACCCGAGCGGGATCATGCCGTGGGCGAGCGAGAAATCGCGGTTCTCGAGCCGCTTGAGGTAGCGCAGCATCTCGGTCTCGGAATGGTAGCGGTGGAACACCGGGTGCGTGAGAAGTGGGGTCTCGCGCTCGAGCGCGGCCGGAATCGCCGCCCGTCGGGCGCCCGGCTCCTCGCCGCCGGCGCCGTTCCCCGCATCGCCCGCGAAGATCTCGAGTAGCTCGACGACATCCTCCGGCGTCGTCGTCTCGTCGAGGGCGACACTCAGGCGGGTGGCTGAGAGCGGCCGCAGGTTGATGCCCCGCGCGGCCGCCGCCGCCAGGATGTCCCGGGCGCGGGCCGCGTCGAGCTCGACGCAGACGGTATCGAAGAACGCCGCATGAACGAGCCGCCCCCCGCTGCCCGCCCCGCTCCGCGAGAACCCGGCCGCCAGCCGGGCGGCCAGACCGTGCACCCGGCGGGCGATCCGCTCGAGCCCGTCCGGCCCGTGCCACACGGCATACATGCCGGCCACCACCGCCAGCAGCACCTGGGCGGTGCAGACGTTGCTGGTCGCCTTTTCCTTGCGGATGTGCTGCTCGCGCGTCTGGAGCGCCATTCGGAGCGCCTCACCGCCGGCGGCGTCCCGCGTGACGCCGATGATGCGACCGGGAATCACCCGCCGGTGCTCCTCGCGGGTGGCGAAGAACGCCGCGTGGGGGCCGCCGTAGCCGAGCGGCACGCCGAACCGCTGGCTGTTTCCCACCGCGATGTCCGCGCCCCAGGCACCCGGCGGGGCGAGCCGCGTCAGCGCCAGCAGGTCGGTGGCCACCGTCACCAGGGCGCCGGCGGCGTGGGCCCGGTCGCAGAGCGGCCGGTAGTCCCGCACCTCGCCTTCGGTGGTGGGATACTGGACCAGCACCCCGATGACGCGGTCATCGAGCGCGGCGTCGAGGGCCTCCGCCACGACGACCTCGATGCCGCGCGCGGCAGCGCGCGTCTGGACCACCGCGATCGTCTGCGGATGGCACTGGGCGTCGACGATAAACATCGGATCGACCGTTCCCCTGGCGGCATAGAGCGACAGCGCCATCGCTTCCGCCGCGGCGGTCCCTTCGTCCAGCAGCGACGCGTTGGCGATCGGCAGCGCGGTCAGGTCGGCGACCATCGTCTGAAACGCCAGCAGCGCCTCCATCCGCCCCTGGGCGATCTCCGCCTGATACGGCGTGTAGGCGGTATACCAGCCGGGATTCTCGAGGATGTTGCGGAGAATGACGGGCGGCGTCAGGCAGCCGTGGTACCCCATCCCGATCCACGACCGGGCGCAGACGTTCCGGCCGGCGAGCTCCCGGAGCTCGGCCAGCGCCGCGTGCTCGGAGATTCCCGCCGGGAGAGCGAGCGCGCGGCCGAGGCGAATGTCGGGCGGGACGACGGCGTCCGTCAGCGCGTCCAGGCTGGCGAACCCCAGCACCTGCAGCATGGCGGCGATCTCACCGGCGCGCGGACCGGTGTGGCGATCCGCAAATCGATCGGAGGGCGGGAGCGTCGTCAGCGTGACCGCCGGGGCGGAGCTAACCGATGTGGGCGCGGTAGGCGGCGGCGTCAAGCAGGGTGTCGAGCTCGCCTGGATCGGCAACCTGAATCTTCAGAATCCAGCCGTCGCCGTAGGGATCCCGATTGACGGTCTCGGGACTGTTCTCCAGGTCCGCGTTGATCTCGATGATCTCACCGGAAACGGGTGCATAGAGCTCGGCCACCGTCTTCACCGCTTCGATCGTCCCGCAGGTGTCCCGGTGCGTGACCTGCATGCCGATCTCGGGCAGTTCCAGGAACACCACATCCCCGAGCTCGCCCTGGGCGTAGTCGGTGATGCCGATCGTCGCGATGCTGGTGTCCGTGTCGAAGGCCACCCACTCATGGTCTTCGCTGTAGTAGAGCTCGTCCGGAACCTGCGCCATGATCTCCCCCGGCTGTGCGATTCGCGGTGCGGGTGGTAGGGCCGCGGCCACGATAACCGCCGCCTCCCCCCCCGTCAACGAATCGGAGGTCGACCTGACAGCCGCATGCGGCGGCCCAACCCCGGAGCAGCGTCACCGTCGGATTGCTCGACCAGCGCTCGGCCTGCGCAATCGCCTGTTGGGAACACCCCAGCTGGTCAGCCAGCGCGCGCTGGGTCAGCCCCGCCTGCTCGCGGGCCTCGCGCAGCAGATAGCCGGCGGGAAGCTCTTCCCAGTACGGAAGCCGCCCCCACCGGCGCAGGGTGTTCCACTCGACATAGTCGCGCGGCCGGCGCCGCGTGGTCGCCGGCGAGAGGGGCGGGAGCGGCTTCGTTGGCAGGAGTCGAAAGACTCTCACACGCGGGTTCGTGCCCACTCCTCTACCTCCTCCAGCGAAGGAATCCTGTCACCCAGTCGCTCGATGTACGCTTCGAGGGCGTCGAGCGCGTCGCGGGCATCCTCACGGGCCGCCAGGCGATCGAGCCAGGCACGGTCGAGATCCCGACCGCGCACCCGCCAGAGCAGGTAGGCGTTCACCCCATCCACGGCCGAGTTCCAACTGCACCAGGCGAGCAGGCGGTCCACCAGCGCGTTTTCCAGGCTGATGACCCGCACACGAAAGGCGTCGAATCGCACCTCGTCGATTCGAGTCTCGGCATCGAATGACCGAGCCGGCAACTCGATGAACACCTGGGATTCCTCGTGCACCCAGTGGCGGCCCATTCTCCGGAAGCCGACTAATGTCATTTGCTGGGCTACGGGATCAGAAACCACGCCCACAAAGTCGAGATCCCCGGTCAGATACGACCCGCTGGTATACAGCTCTACGGCCCCGCCGCCGACGAGGACGGGGGCCGTTCGCGGGTCTTCGAACAGGCCCTGAAACCAGGCGGCGAGCGCCGCCGTTCGCGCCGGTCCGGGGCGTCGTCGCAACGCGTCGTGGAGGGCACTCGGTACCACCTGAAGAAACTAGTCTACAATGTATAGATTGTCAACAATCACCCTCGCCGCCGCGTTCGGAACGACCAGGCCATAGAGCCAAGGGACCACTCGGCCGGCTATATTGTCGGTCTTCCGGTCTCGCCTGTTGGTCTTCCCCCCGTGCGCTCGACGGAGACGCCCATGAGGTCTATCGCCCGATTCGCCCGTCCACTCCCCGGCCTGCTCGCGCTCGTGCTGCTGTCGGCTCAGGCCGGCCGGGCGCAGACCGGCCGGGAGACCGGTACCCTCGACGCCGCCGATCCCCAACTCTCGACGGGCGAGCGGTATCAGGATTTCTCCGTCCCGGCGGGGCCGGGTCAGGGGCTGGTGGTGGTCCTCGTCACGCTCGATTTCGACGGCTTTCTGATCCTCACCCCGCCGGGCGGCAAGCAGGCGGAGAATGACGACTACGGCGGTTCCGACGTGTCCCGCGTCGCGGCGGTCGCCGAATCGGCGGGGGCGTTCTCCATTCGCGTCACCTCCTACGAGGCGGGAGAGACCGGCGCGTTCACCCTCGTCTGGGGACCCCGCTCAGCGGAGAAGATCGCGGAGGAGACGGCGATGGGGGACGAGACCGGGGGCGATTTCTACGCCAATCTCACGGCCGGAACGTCGATCCCCGTCACCGAGCGCGGGCCCCGCACCTGGACCGGGACGCTCGGCACGGGCGACAGCACGCTGCCGCTGGGCGAGTTCTATGAGGCGTACGCGCTGGAAACCGCGGGGGGCGAGGTGC